>WFZY01000001.1 GCA_015489265.1 Flavobacteriaceae bacterium
GCTTTGTACATCGGTGAATATCTAATTTTAGCACTTAAGTGTCGCTCCTACGGAGCTTTTAATTGACATTATTATTTATTGTTACCAAGGTTTCGTCCCTACGGGACTATTTTATAAGAGAACAATTGATATAAGCCTCATAGAGGCGACATCTTTGTAACGATAATAATAGAAACCAACCTTTGAGTGCCGTAGGTACGACATCTTTGTAGAATAAAAATTTCTTACAAATACATGTTACCTATTATTTTCAGCTTAGAGCCGTTTCAATTTTCATTATTAAATATTAAAATTAACAGAGAACTTCATTTTTTATTAATTTATTATAGAATTTTGTAAATGAATAAAAAATTATTTCTATTTTCGTTTTTATATTCATAAACACAGAACTATGGGAGATTTTAATGTAAAATTAGCAACCACCAAAGCAGAAATTAAGAAATTTACTAAAAACCTTCTTAAAGATGTACAAGCATTTGAGCTGATGCTGAAAGATGATTGGTTTGAAAAAGGGATTTCAAAAATTGGGGCGGAACAAGAATTTTGTTTGATTGATAAAAACTTTAAACCGCTTCCTCTCAACCTTGAAGTTTTAGAAAAAGCCAAAATGGATAATCTTAGTCCCGAGTTGGCAAAATTTAATTTGGAAACCAATGCCAGTCCTCAAGATTTTAAAGCTGCTGCGCTGTCAAAAATGGAAAATGAAATAAATGAAGATTTACATAAAGTTGAAAAGGTCGCTAAAGAGTTCCATGCGGATATCGTTATGACCGGTATTTTGCCTACCGTTCGCAAATTTGATATTGAACGCGATAATATTACGCCTATTGATCGTTATTTTGCCCTGATGGATGCTTTGCGTGATATGCGTGGTGAAGAATTTTTAATCAATATTCACGGTATTGACGAACTTAATATCAAACTCAATAGTGGAATGATTGAAGCGGCAAATACCGGCTTTCAAGTGCATTTACAGGTTGATGCTCATGATTTTGCCAAGAAATATAATATTGCACAAGCCATAGCCGGACCGGTTTTGGCAAGCGCCGTTAATTCGCCTTTATTATTTGGTAAACGCCTATGGCATGAAACCCGTATTGCTTTATTTCAACAAGCCATTGATACCCGCGTAAGTGACGAACATTTACGCGACCGGCATCCACGTGTTACCTTTGGTACCGACTGGGTCAGAAACGATATTACCGATATTTTTAAAGAAGATATTTTACGATACCGTGTCTTGCTTGGTGCTGATTTTGAAGAAGATAGCTTAAAAATGGTACAAAAAGGCATCACACCTAAACTCAAGGCTTTAACGGT
Organism: Flavobacteriaceae bacterium; assembly: GCA_015489265.1. GTDB lineage: Bacteria > Bacteroidota > Bacteroidia > Flavobacteriales > Flavobacteriaceae > WGBX01. Next base: position 1,321 of record WFZY01000001.1, read on the forward strand.
TCATAATTCTACTATTTATCGTTGGAATCGACCGGTTTACGGCATATCAGGTAATGGTAAACCGCACTTACGAATAGAAGCCCGTATGTTTCCGGCAGGTCCAAGTCTTTTAGATGAAATGGCAAATGCCGCTTTTTGGCTCGGTTTGATGGAGGGCTATGCCGACCAACTGGATGATATTACCAAATTTATAACTTTTGATCAAGCCAAAGCCAATTTCTATGCTGCAGCCAGAGGTGGTATGGGGAAACAATATAATTGGTTTAATGGCAGAAAATATTATGCAAAAGATCTGATTTTAAACGAAATGCTTCCGGTAGCCGAACATGGATTGAAATTGCATGAAATAGAACAAAGTGATATCGACAGATACCTTAATGTCATCAAAGAAAGAGTGGAAACGGAAGCAACCGGTAGCAATTGGATGCTGCTAACTTATAACAGGTTTAAAGATAAAGCATCTAAGGAGGAAATATTGAGTACCATTACCATGCATACCGTTAAAAACCAAAAGGAAGGTTTACCGGTACATCAATGGGCAATTCCCGAATTGAAAGATTTACCGCATTGGCATCCTGCTAAATTATTGGTTGAAGAAGTGATGAAAACCGACGTTTTATCGGCACAACCAGATGATATTGTCGAATTTGTTGCCGATATGATGGATTGGGCAAAATTGCGCTATGTACCAATAGAAGATGAAAAAGGTAAATTTGTAGGTTTGGTAACGGCTCGAGCTTTACTGAAAACTTTAAGACAACAGTCCACCGGAAAAAAACTCAAAGATTTAAAGGTTAAGGATATTATGCTCAAAAATCCCATGAGTATTGAACCGCACCAAAAACTATCAGAAGCCATCAAAATTATGGATAAACATAAAATAGGCAGTTTGCCGGTGGTGCAAAACCATAAACTAATCGGTATGCTGACTGAAACGGAATTTTTTCATTTAAGCCGGCGCTTGTTTGAACGCTTTGATGATTGATTTGCGATTTTTTTATAGGTTATCACATGATATAAATTTAGGAAGTATAAATGAACATCATATGATTATTTGCCAAGTAATTAGAAAATTGAAATATTAGAAAAAGCCGGAATTAAAAAACCGGCTTTTTAATACATTTTTTAATATCATTCAGCCTTTTCTGCTTTCCTTTTTGCGATAATTTCTTCATAACGAACGGGTTTATGGCTTTCAACCCAAGATTTGTAATCCTTATATCCAACCCTGTCTTGATATGCTTTACTGACTTCCCAAATATGATCAACAGTGACATCATCCGGCACTTCCTTATCAAAAAGTTGTTTGAAAATTTCAGCTATTTTCGCATCGGTTTTTTTCCGGATTTCTTCGTTATAAGCTTCCAATTCCATATCAAAAGCTTGGGTGTTCTTTTGTA
>WFZY01000002.1 GCA_015489265.1 Flavobacteriaceae bacterium
CTATCCGGATTGTAATCTTTATCATTTCTGTTCAAACTTTCGATTTTGACTTCACCGGTAGCATGAATAATCCGTCCGTTACCCATGTGAATGGCTACATGCGTGATTTTATCCTTAGCGTTTTTCTTATGTCCGAAAAACAATAGATCACCGGGCTTTAAATGTGAAAAATCTGACGTCATTTGAACCGCTTGTCCTATCTTTGCTTGTTGTGATGCATCTCGTGGCAACAAGTAACCCAGTTGGGCATAAACATTTTTAGTAAATCCGCTGCAATCCAAACCCTTGGTCGATGTGCCGCCCCACAAATATGGAATGCCCAAATATTGTTTAGCATTGTTAAGCAAATCATTTGCGCCGGCTGTTTGATACTTTTCTTTAAACTGTTTCAAAGTCAAAAACGCTTCTTTTTTTATGTAACCGCTTCGTCCGTCGGGATATTCAATAAGAGCATAGCCGTTTTTCATTTCCTTTAAAGCAAAAACATCGCTTAACACATAATCCGAAACCGGAACCGTATCGGTAAGAGATTTGAAAACTTTGCCACAAGCCGCCGTGATGATAATTTTGGGTTTGGACAACCATTGTTTAAATTTTGGTTGCGATACGATTTCAATACCCGCAGCATCAACCCAAGCATAATAACCTTCGGGCGTTTTGACATGATAAAAACCATTTTGCACTTCATAAATTTTAACCGGCATTCCCATCAAAGTTTGGGTTACCAATTCAGCCGAATGTTCCGGTTTGGCCCGCAGGTTAGCCACAGACAAACGGGTGATACCCATTCGGTTTTTAAAGGCATCTGCCGGTAATAATTTCAAACTGTCTATTACCTTATAACCTTTTTGTGTTAAACTTTGGATAATTTGTTGCTTTAAAGCCGGAAAATCCGTAGCGCCTTTAAGGGTTATGGTTTTATTACGTTCCAGCATTTGCAATCTAAAAATATGGTCGCGCTTATCGGGCAACATTTTATGCTGTATTTGTGCAACCGTTTGGTTTGTTCTAACAAGTTGTTGTATCGGTTTATAGGTTTGACAAGACCAAAATCCGGCAATAAAAATGATAATAAAAATTTTTTTAAGCATAATAATAATTTTACCGGCTTAAAGATACAATAAATTTACAGGATATCAAACTCAGTGAAATTGCCTATTTTTGCCAAAAACTTAACCATGATAGTTGATACCCACACCCATATTTTTGTCAGTGAATTTGACCAAGACCGCGATGAAGTAGTCCAACGCGCCAAAGCAGCCGGTGTTGAAAAATTTGTTTTGCCTAACATAGATGTCGAAAGTATTTCCGCTTTAAAACAATGTGTTAAGGCATATCCCGATGAAATGCTTCCCTTGATGGGCTTACATCCTACATCGGTAAAAGAAGATTACCTAGAACAATTGGCAATTATTAAGCAAGAATTGGATAATGGCAATTATTACGGTATTGGCGAAATCGGGATAGATTTGTATTGGGACCAAACTTTCTTACAACAACAACAAGCTGTTTTTCAGACACAACTACAATGGGCAAAAGCCATGAAACTTCCGGTTAGTATTCATATCCGTAATGCTTTTGACGAAGTATTTGAAATCATTGAGCAAGAACAGTCGCCGGATTTGTTTGGGGTTTTTCATTGTTTTACAGGTACACTTGAACAAGCTCGTCGTGCCATTGATTTGAATTTTTATTTGGGAATTGGCGGCGTAGTGACTTTTAAAAACGGAAAAATTGATAAATTTTTAAACCAAATCCCCCCGGAACATTTGGTTGTAGAAACCGATGCGCCATGGTTGGCCCCCACTCCTTATCGCGGCAAACGGAATGAACCGGCATATATCAAAAATATTGTGGATAAATTAAGCGATATTTATCAAATGAATTCCGATGAACTTGAATGCATTTTATACCATAACAGTTTAGATATTTTTAATTTTTAACTTCATAATTTTTCTGATTAAACAATGCATTGATAATGATTCACAAATAATTTTCATTCTCTATCAAAAACTGTTTAATCATTAAAAAAATTTAGCATTTCTAATTTTTATAACAATAAAAAATACAAATCGTAATAATTTTTCAAAAATACACAAATAGTTTCAACGAATTTAGGTTAAAACAAGCATATTTGCTTAAATTTGCCACATCAATTTTTTTTTAGTTAAAATGAAACATTTATATATTATTGTCTTCTCACTCATTTTTGTAGCCGGTTACGGACAATCAAAAAAAACCAAAGTAGCCGACCGGCTATTTGAACGCTTTAAATATCAAGAAGCGATACGAGCTTATAAAAGATTACTAAAAAGTGATCGACGAGATGCAGTTTATATCTATAAAAAATTGGGGGATGCTTATGAAGAAATCAGTCAACCGGTAGAAGCCGAAAAATGGTATGCCAAAGCCGTATATGATACAGATAATGAACCTATCTATTATTTTAGATATGCTATGGCATTGCGACAAAACAAAAAATATGATGAGTCTATAAAATGGATGAATATCTATAAACAAAAAACCGGCATGAGTGATAGCCGGCTACAAGAATTTTTTAAAGAATTGGATATTGTAGAAAAAGTTAAAAGAGATGGTCCTAAAGCGCAGCTCTACGGTTTGTCATTAAACAGCAAATTTACCGAATATGGCGGCACTTATTATGAAAACGATAAAATTGTTTATACCACAAATAACATTTTAGCTAAAGGAAAACGACGCTCTTCTTATGATAATTTACCTTTTACCGATTTGATGACAGCTGTTCGTGAAAACCAAAATGATTTTGTTAAAAGCAGTAGCTTTGACAAAAATATCAATACGGATTTTCACGAAAGTTCCCCGACTTTTAACAAAGATTTTACGGTCATGTTTTTTACCCGTAACAATCTCAATCCGCATAAAAAAAATAAAGTTAGAGATTATAATTTAAAAATTTTTCGCAGTTTTAAACAAGCAGACGGTTCATGGTCCAAGCCGGAAGAAGTCCATTTTGACAGCAATGATTATAATTGTGCACACCCTAGTTTAAGTCCCGATGGACATACTTTATATTTTGCTTCAGATATGCCCGGTACTTTAGGAAAATCCGATATTTACAAAGTCATTGTCAAAGATGATTGGACTTTGGGCGAACCGGAAAACTTAGGTAATAAAATCAATACGGAAGGAACCGAAACCTTTCCTTTTGTTGATCAATATGGCAACCTGTTTTTCTCTTCAGACGGTCATGCCGGTTTAGGCGGATTGGATATTTTTGTGGCATTCTTTATTGAAGGAAAATTTTTTATGCTCAAAAATATGGGACTGCCTTATAACAGTTCAAAAGACGATTTTGCCTTTAGCATTAATAAAGAACATAATGAAGGTTTTATTTCATCAAACCGATTAGGCGGACATGGCTCTGATGATATTTATATGTTTAAAACATCGGAAAATATTAAACCATTGATCTATTTTGTCGGGCATACTAAAGATGATAATGACTATGTGGTTCCCAATACACGGGTCGAATTGTACAGTGATGGCAAACCCGTTTCCAAAAATATTTCTTACTTTGATGGAAGATTTACATTTTTGATTGATCCCATGAAAAATTATGAAATTAGAGCCCATCGTAAAGGATATAAAGATACCATTGTTAAATTTAATACCTACAACTTGACAAGTCCGCGGGTTGAAAAAGATGTCATCTTGGAACAAAAACAAAAAATTAAAGTTTGTGTTGCCGATTACGAAACCAAAGAAGCACTTGATAGTGTCCAAGTTAAAATTTACGGACACAACGGTCATGATGAACGATTTGTTCAATATACCAAGCCAAACGGTTGCCTTGATTTTGATGTACCACTTGATAGACGACACAAGGACGTTTTTTATGAATTTGAATTCAGAAAAAAAGATTACTTACCCAAACGTTATAATTACAAACAAAAATTAGGCAGAGATACCTTAAATTGGATTAAGCCCAACAAGCAACGTGTTTATTTGATTAAACTCAAGCTCAATCCTATTTATTTTGACTTGGATAAGTCAGATATCAGACCCGATGCGGCAGCAGAATTAGATAAGATTGTGGCGCTTATGAAAGCACATCCGGAAATTAAACTCAGTATGGAATCACATACCGATAGTCGCAATACCAAAGCATATAACCTTCAACTTTCGCAACGTAGAGCTAAAGCAACCATGCAATATTTGATTGATCACGGAATTGACCCGAAACGCTTAAAAGCCAAAGGTTTTGGCGAAACACGTTTGGTTAATAAATGTTCGGATGGTGTTAAATGTACCGAAGAAGAACACCAAATGAACCGACGTACAGAGTTTATGATTATTAATGATCTAAATTAATTACCGGTTATAAAACCTTTCTATTGTAACACAGTGCATTTTGTAGTAGTCATTAATTTTTAGTTTTAATTAAGACTTTTCACTTTACTTCAAAGTGCACTGTGTTCTACATTGTTGACTCTAAACTTTTTCGAAAATCAAATCTATCATTCGTAAGTTTTAAGCCAATTTTAAGACATTATTAATTGTAAAATTCTTATTTTGCAAAATATTTACTATAATAAATAATGCAAAAAATTCTCATCATAGAAGACGAAAAAGGTATCAGCGAATTTTTGACCGAAGGTTTATCCGAAGAAAATTATGTGGTTGATACGGCTTTTGACGGACTTTCGGGCTTACAAAAAGCCACACAAAATGTCTATGATATCATACTTTTGGACTGGATGCTGCCCGGTTTACAAGGTATTGAAGTGACTCAAAAATTAAGAAATGCCGGAATTCAAACCCCTATCATTTTTTTAACGGCAAAAGACACGGTACAAGACACAATTATGGGTTTGCGTAGTGGTGCAAATGATTATTTGAAAAAACCTTTCAGCTTTGAAGAATTATTGGAACGCATCAAAGTGCAATTACGCAAAACAACAGTTGAAGAACCGGTGATTTTAGAACACAAAGCTATTAAAATCGATTTGCAAAAACGGGAATGTGCCGTTAACAATACCAAACTTCATCTGACCCAAAAAGAATATGATTTATTGGTATTTTTATGTCAAAACAAAAATAAAGTCTGCACCAGAGACGATATTCTCAATAAAGTTTGGAATATTCATTTTGAATATGATAGTGGTGTTATTGATGTGTATATCAATTCATTAAGAAAAAAAATAAAAGCAGCCAATCATCAAAATGTCATTGATACCGTGCGTGGTGTCGGCTATATTGTTAAGGATTAGAATTAAGTCATTAGCAAATAACAAGTTGATTATTTTTCTCAATCCCTCAAATTATGAGCAAAAATTTATTGTAAATCAATCAGTTATATCAAAATCATTTTTTTCAATGGAACACAACAAATCCTCAATTCATCAATTACAATGAAACACTCATTTAAACAACGTCTGGCTATACTGTATTTGATTAGCACTACTGCAATTATAGGCATACTGCTGTTTTTTATCGTTTTTACGGTGAGCAAAAATGTGTTTAAACAATTAGATAATTATTTGCTTTCGGAAGTTCACAAACACCAAAGTGACATTGTAATTGACCGCAACACCATACACTTTAACCAAAATGCTTGGATGGAACGGGAACATCGCGAACTTGAAATTAATCCAATCTTTGTTGAAATACTTGATATAAACGGACATATTCTTGAAAAATCGCCCAATCTTAAAGACCAAACTTTAAAATTCTACCCAAATAAAAATCAAACATTTATTAACTATCGATTAGATGATATTCCTATCAGGCAATACCAGAAACAAATTGTAAAAAACGGGAAAATATATGGGTATTTGTTAGTCGCAATGTCACATCAAAATGCACAATTTGTGATTGATAAACTCAAACGAACTTTGTTAATACTTTTTCCTATCGTTCTCATCCTGTTGTTTTTTTGGGCATATTTTATAGCCGGACGTAGCATAAAACCGGTAGCCGATGTGATTCAAACGGCAAACAGGATTTCGCAAAGCAACTTAAAAGAACGGATAGCATTACCCGGACATCAAGATGAACTGCATTATTTGGCAGTGACTATCAACAACTTACTCGACCGGCTTGAAAACGCTATTAAACGCGAAAAACAATTTACTTCCGATGCCGCCCACGAACTCAAAACCCCACTACAAGTGATGAAAGGCAATATGGAAGTTTTATTAAGAAAACCCCGGACCAATGAAACCTATCGTGAAAAAATCGGTAAATGTATCAACGAGATTGACCGTTTATCTTATTTAACCGACCAACTTTTGTTATTGGCGCGTTTTGAAAGTCAACAAAATGCTCTGGAATTTAAACAGGTATCGTTAGACGAAATAACAGAGCAAATTATTCAAAAATATATAGCCGAAATAAATGAAAAACACATTGACTTTAAATTGCAAATTAAAGCTTTGCAACAAGTAAAAACCGATCCTTATTTATTACATATCATTATAAACAATCTCATCAGCAATGCTGTCAAATACACGCCTGAAAAGGGTAAAATCATCATAGAATCGGGACAACAAAATGATAAAATATTCTTTAAAATTACCAATTCCGGCTCTCATATTCCCAAAGAAGAGTTAACACAAATTTTCCATCCGTTTTATCGTTCAAATGCGCTTCAACATCACCACATAAAAGGCACGGGATTGGGTTTGTCTATTGTAAACCGGTTGGTTGAATTGTTGAATTTGGAAATTGATGTCCATTCTGAAAACAATTGGACAACATTTAGAGTATCGTTCCCTGTTTAAATTTTTATTCCTTTCTCACTTATGAATATTCGGGTCGCCCCTATGGGGCTAGGATTTTTTTATGATTTGATTGCTACAAAAAAGATTTCAGACTTGCGATTCGGTTACTGAGCTTGTCGAAGTATCAGA
>WFZY01000003.1 GCA_015489265.1 Flavobacteriaceae bacterium
ACATTGACCCACATTGCCCAACGCATATTGAGCACGTCGCCGACATAGCCGACCAGCCAACCGATAAAGGCACCACCCACAATTGCCGTTCCCAAAATACCCGAGATGGTTCCGTGATTGGTCTTGAAACTGTTGATTGTGGCGCTAAACAAAGCCGTAAATGACGCACAAGTAAAGTAACCTACCAATGCAAAAGCTACCAAAGCTGTGGTCTCGCTGCCATACATTGCCACGAGTAAAGCGACAATAGTGCCGACACTGTGAATGATGAACAATTTGCGCTCGCCTACATATTTCATTAAAGGCGAAATAATCAGACGACCGAAAGCTTGAAACAACCAAAACAATCCGACAACCAAAGCAACTTTGGACGGGAAAGCCGTGTGTAACAAACCGCTGTCCCAAAAAGATGTGTCACCGGTGCCGTGTATTTTGTGCATAAACGTAATAATGTATGACGACACACCCACTTCGGCACCTACATACATAAAAATGCCCAAAGCATAGGCGGTGATAACCGGATTTTTAAAGAGTTTTTTAATAGCGTTGGTATTGATTTTTTCACTTTCATCCAACTGAATGCTATCCGGAAAATGCGCCAGAGCCAACAATAACAAGATGATTAGATTGATGATGCCGAATACCAAATACACCGTATTCCACGTATAACCGGATTGCTCAATCAAAGGAACTAAAACCGGACTAAACGCATAACCCAAAGAACCAATGCCGATGATAATGGTCAGATTGGTCGTGTATTTTGATGCATCGTCCAGTTCACGGATAAACGGATTGCCGGCAATTTGTATAGCCGTTACGCCTACACCGATAAAGAAAATCATTAAGATAACAACCCTGTAATCGTTGCTGAAATAGAGCAAAAACGAGCTGATAGCCATCATTAAAGTACCTAGTAATAAGACCGTTTTGGCGCCATATTTGTCCATAGCGATTCCAAAGGGGATGGACGTGATGCCATAAGCCAAAAAGAAGGCAAACGGCAACAATCCGGCAATGGATAAAGAGACGTGATAAGTATCTTGAAATTTATCGATAATCACGCCTATAACCGATGTCAGCAATCCGAATGAAATGTAGAGCAAAACGGTTACAAAGAGTAAATAATAATTGGTTTTTTTACGGTTCATTATATCATTTTTTTATTCAACTGTGGTTACTTTGGCGCCGTGCGAAAAACTTCCGGCATAAAATCCTTGATTCTTGGCATACATATCGACAAATAATTGCATCGGTAAAATAGCTTCAATGGCAAACAGATATTCATCATCGGTTTTTACCTTTTCTACCAAAATATTGGGATTATCAGAAACATATTCCGAATTGGTAATCAATAAAGCTTTGCCACCGAAACGAGCGATATCTTCCGCCATTTTGATATTTTGGATGTAGGTGCGTCCCAAGGGGGCAAACAGCACGGTTTTAGTTTGATTGCCTACCATTTCCATAGGTCCGTGACGAAACTCACCACCGAGCATACTGAAAGCCGGTATTTTAATGGCTTCTTTACACATTAGAGCACTTTGGTGCGCCGTCGAAATACTTGGACCACGTGCAATGATAGTTAAAGCCGGCAAGTCACCTAAAAAATCAATCATTCGGTAGATTTTGGATTGGTAGTTTTCCAAGAACAAAGCAAAATGTTCTATCAATTTTTCAACCTTTTTTATTTGCTTTTCATTCCAATCCTTATGCAATGACCAACCCAAAATAAAAGAAACTAATGCTGTGGAAACATAAGTTTTGGTGGAAGTCATTTCTTCCTTGCCGGCTTTACTTATCAAAGCTATGTTTGCTTGTTGTGCTAGTGTGCTATTTATTTCATTGGTAATACCGATACAATAACTATCGGCAGGACGTATTTTTAACAATTCCCGGATTTCAAAACTTTCGCCGGATTGCGAAAAGCACACCAACATAGTATCGGGTTGTAAAAGATGCTTTTGATAGTGCAACAATTCGCTGGCATTTACGGCAAAAGCCGGAATGGACAAGCCCAAATCGTTAAACAAGGTAGCAGCAGCTTGCGATGTGAAATTGGAACTACCCATTCCCGTAAAAATAATTTGACGGTATTTACCCGATTGGCATTCCTTTTGGATGCTTTCCAAATCTTTAAGCCCCTTTTCTCCCGTGAAATAGGATAAAGTTTCTTGTAATGCTCTTGGTTGTTCTAATATTTCTTTTAAAAATTTGTCCATTCTTATTTGACTTGTATCATTTTTAAATTCCACTTACTTTTAGCTTTATCCAAAGCGTGCGAAAAAGTTACATATAACTTATTGTCCAACAGATATTGAAACGCACAAGCATCATTGTCCGATAGCACGGGATTGTTAGCAACCCGTTGGTAGCCGCTGTCGATTTTATCGGAATAAAAGGCATTGGTTACCCAACGATCCATTTCGGCACTATTGTTAAATTCTTCTACCAATAGGTAGTATTTACCGTTGTGATACACCACAGATGGCGCTGCCATTGTTGCTTTGGAATGAATCACCAATACCGGTTTGGCTTGGGGTAAATCGGTAAGTTTTTTGGCTTTTTTGAACATTATATTCCAATACTTGTCGGTTTTACTTCTTTCGGTTCCGCTATAATAAAACAAGTAGTACATTTTATCATTCGGATTGAAGTAAATAAACGGATTTTGGTTTTGCATTCCCGTTTGATACGGCACGACGGTTTTTAGTTCTTTAAAATGAATCCCGTCATCAGCATTTTGCATCACGATTTGGCTATCGCCATCTTGATTGTATTGGGCATAAAAAATATAGACTTTTCCATTATCAACAGTTGCCGTAGGCCAGCGACAATTATCATTGATAATCGGATTGCCTTCATATTTTTGCCAATGTTTTAAATCGTTGCTGAAAACCAAACCGGCTTTTTTCTTTTGACTGTCTTTTTCATTGTAGTTATCCAAGCCGTAATACCCCCAATATTTATATTCGTTGTGATTGGGATATGCTATGATGGAAAAAGTATGTACTACTTTATCATCCCAAGCATTTTCATCGCCTTGCAGCGCTACATATTTATCTACAACTTCGGGGTAATTAACCGGTGATTTTTTTTCAACATTTTCCTGTTTGGTTTCTGCTTTTTCTTTTTTGACTTTTTCGTTTTTACAAGCCGAAAAAGCGAATGCAATTATCAGTATTAGAATAAGATTTTTGTTCATTTTTTATTTCGCTTTTTAGTTAATTTTTTACCCTAAAACTCCATCCCCAGCCGGTACCGGCAGCATCTTGTTGATCTTGCCACAAGACCATTTCGGTATCGGTAAGCAACATAATACGATAGGTACCGTTGACCGTAACAGCCGGATTGGTGCAATCAATATTATAGTCGAGAATATAAGGATTGGTAATGGTTATGGTCATATTGTCAGTGTCCAAAATAAATGTGCCTTGAATACCGGCATCACCGGCTACGTGGTGGTAAGTATAATTCAATCCACCGTTTAAGTCAAAGACCATCGTGCCGTTGATATCGGGTGTAATTTGCACACATTGCCCCCAACTCCAAGCGGGTGTCCAAGCATCGGGATAGGTATCTAAATCATTACCGGTTTGGTAACAATAATCCGGTGAACCGGTCGTGTGGTCGGTGTTATATTCCCAAGTTCTACCGGTACCGTGTCCGGTTAATTCCGCCCAAACAGGCAAATTGGCAATACTCGGATCATTGGCAGCTACATTATATGTTGTACTTGTACTGATGCCTTCGCCACCGGCACCGTAAACGTGGCATACAATGTTGTAATTGCCTTGAAAAGGTAAGAAAGGTGTGACGGTTTTACCATCCATTTTGATATGCGGACCTATTTCCCAATGATAGATAAATCCGTTATCTGATTCAACTTTAAACACCGGATGATGCGGGTCGGTAGCATCTACTGTAATATTGGCACTTGTAGGCGGATTGCCTATATCGCCCAAATCATCTTCTTGCGGTTTACAACCTATAAACCAGATGATTGGAATAATGAATATCAATATATATTTTTTCATAATACAATTATTTTTAATAAAAATTAGTACGGATTTTGTGTCAAATTCGGATTGAGATTAATTTCCTTTTGCGGAATCGGGAAATAGCGTTTGTTATCGGTATAGCCATTCATCAAATTGCCGCGACCGGTTCGTACCAAATCCCAATAGCGATGTCCTTCCATAGCCAATTCGACACGTCTTTCGTGATAAACGGCTTCTAACGGATTACTAATGGTTGTTGGTCCCAAACCAACTCTGGCTCTGACTCTGTTAAGCGGGGTTTGCCAATCCGTTCCCAGATGTGCACGGGCTTCTGCTTGCCATAGTAAGACTTCGGCAAAACGCACCACGCGTAAATTCAATGGTCCTTGATCTTCATTGTTTCCCCTTTGACTTGCCGGTAAAGTACCTTTGCGTTTGTTATAACCGGTTACGGCATCGGGATTGTGAACCGGATCATAAGCCGTATAAATCACTTCTTCATCGGGGGTACCTTGCCAAAGTGTATCTTGGTCGGAAATAATGGTCCATTCCCGTCTGGGATCTCCCGTTTCAAATTCGTCATACAAACTTTGTGTCGGTTGGTCAAAACCCCAACCACCGTTACGGTCGTCACGACTGCGGTGGAAAATTTCCAAGTGACAACCTTCGTTTTCATCCAGCCATCCGGGTTGGTTTAAATAGGCAAACTGAATATCAAAAACCGATTCGATACCGTTATCGGTAGCCAAGGTAAATAAGTCGCCGTAATTGGGTTGCAAATCGTATTCACCCGAATTGATAATTTCGGTAGCCGTTGCATCGGCTTCTTGCCATTTTTCTTCAAAAATATAAGTTTTGGTCAAGAAAGCTTTGGCGGCACCCCAAGTTGCCCGTCCCAGTTCATCGGGGGATAATTGACTTTTCTTGGGTAAAGCAGCAGCGGCATCGCTGAAATCTTGTTCCAATTGCGCATAACATTCTTCAATCGTATTGCGTGGCTTGTTGTATTCGGAAGGTGATAAAATATGATCGACAATCGGTACGCCACCAAAGGTTTTAACCAAATTAAACAAATAAAATCCGCGTAAAAATTTGGCTTCACCGATAATACGGGTTCTAACAGACGCCGGAATTTTATCGTTATCGGTCAAACCTTCAATCACTTTGTTGGCTCTGTTGATACCGACATACAATTGTTCCCATCGTTCGGCAATCAAAGGATTGTCAGGGGTTACACTAAAATGGGTCATTTCGTATATTTCGGCATAATCGCCGTCACCGCCACCACCTTTTACGGCATCGTCGGATGTGGCATCGCCGATTGCCCATTGGGTCAATTGCGAAAAGTTATACCAACCCATCGGGTCGTAAGCACCGGTAATTGCCAAAGTAGCCGCTTGCTCGCTGTCAAAAAAAGTTTTGTCGGAAAAATTGGGTGCCGGTGTGTCTAAAAATTTATCGGGTGAGCAGGCATTAAAGCCCAGCATCAAACCGAAAAGCACTATGTATGTAACTAAATTTTTCATAATCATTATTTGTTAAAATTTTGCTTTAAATCCAAAACTGTAAATACGCGGTGTCGGGTAAAAACCCCTGTCCACGCCTATGTCGAACGAATCGTAATCACGCATACCGATTTCCGGATCCATACCGGAATATTTGGTGAAGGTCAATAAGTTTTGTCCCCTTACAAATACATAAACGGACTTCATCTTGATATACGGAATACTAAAAGTATATCCCACTTGTAGGTTTTTAAACCGGATGTAGGAACCATCTTCAATAAAACGGTCGGACATTAAGGCATTATTGACATCATCGGCATTTAATCTGGGATATCTGGCATTGTTTTGTGTGCCTTCGCCTGTCCAACGGTTGACCATATCGCGTCCCAGATTCCATTTGGCTGTGGACGATAATTTATAAAAACTGGTTCCGTTAAAGATTTTGTTACCTTGAACGCCTTGAATTTGGAAAGAAAAATCAAATTTTTGATATTTCAATTTGGTATTAAAACCAAAAGTGTAATCCGGTAGCGGGCTGCCGAGATAATATAAATCCAATTCGCCGTCACCATCGGCATCTACGTATCTGACATCGCCGGGGGCGACATTGGTTTGTGCCGTTTGGGCATCAATTTCGGCTTGATTTTGGAATAAGCCATCGGTTTTATAACCGTAAAACTGCGCCATCGGTTGTCCGGCAATCGTATTGGTTACATAGTAAGAATTCATAAATTCCGCTCCGGGAATATTGCCGCTTTCGGTTCCCAATGATGTAACTTCATTGTTAATTTTAGAGAATACCAATCCGAAGGCATATTTGAGTTTATGGTCGTAATTTTTATAGTTTAAACTTAATTCAAACCCATTATTTTTCATCGAACCGGCATTTTGATAAGGCGGATTTTGGATACCGGTTTGTCCGGGAACCGGCACTTGTAAAATCATACCGGTGGTATTTTTGATAAAATAATCAAGCGTTCCTGAAATTTTATTTTTAAGCAAACCGAAATCCAAACCGACATTGGTCGTGGTTGTGGTTTCCCACTTCAATTCGTCATTACCGGCACCGGGGAAGGCAATTCCGGGTGCGAGATGCCCACCAAATAAATAATTGGCTCCGGGCGATGCTGTGGTAACATCTTGATAAGGTGCCAAACTGCCTTCGTTACCCACTTGTCCCCAACCGGCACGCAGTTTGAGTTGATTGATAAATTCAAACTTTTTCATAAAATTCTCTTTGGAAATAATCCAACCCAATGAGAAAGACGGAAAATAGCCCCAATAATTCTTCTTCGGGAATTTGGATGACGCATCGGCTCTAAAATTAATGGTAGCCAAATATTTGTCGAGATAATTGTAGTTCAATCTGGAAAAAATCGATAGCTGACGCACTTCTGTTTTACCGCCCCAAACCGTTGCGGCATTGCTACCGGTGGCATTGTTGATATATTGAATTGCTTCTTCATTGGGCATACCGTTGACACTGATGCCGTTGTCTTCATAATCGTAGCTATACATTTCGCCCCCTAAAATCGCTTCAAAATTGTGGTTTTTGTAATGTCCTTTATAATTAAATGTATTCGTCCATTGTTTAAGCAATCTGTGACTGTTATTCAATAAATATTTACTGACATTATTTTGTTGTTGGGCACTGACATAATATTTCGGATTAAAATTAGTGGTTTTGCCAAAGGCATATTCCATACCGAAGGTCGTTTTAAAAGATAAATTTTTATAGAGATTAAAATCTAAATAAATATTTCCAAGCGTTCTGTAAACCAAATCGTTTTGATGTGTATATTCCAAGATAGCTGCCGGATTCCAAGTTTCGTTGTTATAAACCCCCGATGCAAAACTGCCGTCGGGATTTTTAACCGGAATGGACGGGTCGGCGGCAATAGCCGTAATCAAAATACTGGTCCATTCGTCTTGTTCTTCAATATTTTGATATCTTGGTCTGACCAATGCTAAATTTTCACCGATTTTCAACCAAGGTTTTACTTGATAATCGGAATTGACTCTTAAACTGATACGTTCAAAAGAAGTTTTGTTGATGATACCATCCTGTTTTAAGTAGCCGGCGCTAAAATAATATTTGGATTTTTCGTTACCACCGGATATGGACAAATCGTGTTGCGTCATCGGGGCGTTTTTATGCGCTACGGCATCTAACCAATTGGTTGTTTGTAAATCATCGGGGTTGGGTACCGGCGGTACTTTGCCGGCGGCAACTGCCGCTTCATTTTTGAGTTTAGCCCAAGTAGGGGCATCCATAACATTGGTAGAACGCCAAAAATTTTGAAATCCCATTGACGTACTGTATTGAATGGTAGCCGATTTATTTTTGCTCCCCGATTTGGTTTTGATAATGACGACACCGTTTGCCCCTTTTGAACCGTAAATGGCGGTTGCAGAAGCATCTTTCAGTACTTGAATCGATGCAATATCGTCCATATTGAGAAAATCAACATCTTCAACCATCATACCGTCCACGACATATAAAGGTTCGGAATTGTTAATGGTTCCGATTCCCCTGATGCGCATCATTACACCGCTTCCCGGGCTACCGGAATTACTGGTAACATCAATACCGGCAACATTACCTTGAAGAGCTTGGTCAAGCGTTGCCACTTGTTGATTGGTAACATCTTTCATTTTAACCACTGAAACGGCACCGGTTAAATCCGATTTCTTTTGTTGACCGTAACCCACAATAACCACTTCGTCTAAAGCATTTTTGTCAGATTGCAAATAAATGGTCAACTTTTTACGGTTGTTTACGGGAACTTTTTGTGTTTTGTATCCCATATACGATACCACCAGCGTTTCGGTTCCTGTGATGGCAATGGAAAAATCTCCGTTAAAATCTGTTGCCACCCCTTTCTGTGAACCTTCGATAGTAAGCGTAGCGCCTACCAAGGCTTCGTTCGATTGCTTGTCTAGCACTTTCCCTTTCAAATCGTATTGACTATATGCGGAAAGGGATAATAAAAAGACAGCAAGAATGCTTATTTTTTTCATATTACATTACTATAAAATTATTATACAGTTTAATAACTACATCGTTAATGCAATTATTTGCATACAAATATAT
>WFZY01000004.1 GCA_015489265.1 Flavobacteriaceae bacterium
CATTAAAACAATGTATCACAATAAATTATTGCTGGAAAGATTTTTTATCGTGTTCGGTATTCCACCGAACAAGCAAAAAAATAATCATAAAATCAGAGAACTAATCAATTATGGAACAATTGCTGCCTAATTTTATAACGAAGTATTGAAGTAAAATATCGATTTTTTAAATTTTGATACAAAATTGATAAAAATCAGTTTTTATATGTTTTTTAAAAATTACATTTGAATCGAAACAAAATTGAATACAATGAACAAAAACAATCCGGAAATTGAACAATTATTTACCAATGCCGAAACTTGGGAACCTTGGGAAAGCAAACTCGTATGGGGCAGCATCATTGTGGCTATAATTTCATTAGGGATTCTCGGTATCATTATCAATCATTTTTTACTCAGATGATAGAAATTGCCTTACAATTAGATTTTAGAAACAACAGGTGGTATGCTCATAATCAACAGATTAGTATCAATGCCGATGAATTATCCGGTTTAGATGCACAAATCAACGATTATTTGACTAAAAACTATCAAAAGGGAAAATATAAAATCCGGTATTATTTCGATTTTAACAATTTTCCCCTTTGGATGCGTCAATACATGCCCCATTATTTTAATCGCGAAACGGTATTTGAGTTAAAAGCGATAAAGTACCAAGTGGAAAGTGCGAATGTAGAACCCACAATTGTACGTCTGATTAAGGATGAAAGATAAACGAACAGAAATTAACATCCGACACAAATAACAGATAAAATCATATAAACAAATAATCAAATAACCAATAATAACAATGAATCAAATCAACAAAACATGGACAAGCGGCATGAGTCGCACCGAAGATTGGTGGTCGGCGTGGCTCGGCTTATTTTTCTTCGGATTGGGACTTTTAACCATTTGGGGACTGGATGTCGTGGGTTGGATTGCCAAACCCAAAACTTGGGAACTGACCAACCTATTACATGATTTCTCATGGTCTAAATTGTTAAAAGTATCGAGTAAAACCTATCATCATTGGCATCCGCTCTTATCTTTATTTGTGACTTACATCGTTTTCGCTCTAACGACAACCTTGGGTGCGTATTACCAAAAGCTCAATGTCAAAAAGTTTTTTACCGGATTTACCATTATATTCTTTTTGACTTGGCTGGCTTGGATTGTCGGTCACGAAGCACATTTGTCCGCCATAGATGCCATGGTCAAAAAACACAATTATTATCAAGAATTTAATTTGAGTTGGGGCTTACAACTCGGTGGCGGGGCATCCTATATGCTTGCTTTACTCATCGGGCTGTTGATTGGCAATTTTTTCAAAAGTTTTGCTCAAAAAATCAAGGAAGCTGCCAAGCCCGAATGGTTTATCAAAACCGGTATTGTCTTGCTCGGTATCAAATTGGGTATTATGACGATGAAAGCAGCCGGATTTACTTATGAACTAACGTTAGCCGGTGCAGCGGCGGCTTTTGTTGCCTATCTGTTATTTTGGCCAATTGTGTATTATATCGGTCGTAAATATTTCAAACTCAACCGGTCATCGGCAGCGGTCTTGTCATCGGGTATTTCTATCTGTGGCGTTTCGGCTTCTATTGCAACCGCCGGTGCCATTAAAGCCAAACCGGTGATTCCGATTGCAGTTTCCACCTTGATTTTGGTCTTTGCCATGTTTGAATTAATCATTTTACCACCGGCACTGACCAATTTGGCACCTAATGAACCCATTGTCAATGGTGCCGCTATGGGAATGACCGTTAAAACCGACGGTGCCGATGCTGCTGCAGGCGCTATTTTAGACCAATTGATGATTTCTAAACATCTGAAACAAACCGGTGAACAATGGGAAGAAGGGTGGATATTAAGCGCTGCGTTATTAACCAAAATTTGGATTGATATTTTTATCGGTATCTGGTCATTTATCTTGGCGTTGGTTTGGATTAGAAATGTGGATAACAAACATGGAAAAGAAAAAATCCCAAAATCGGAAATATGGTTCCGGCTACCGAAATTTGTTATGGCATACATGTTAGTTTGGCTCATTTATCTCGGTTTGATGTATTTCTTTCCTGATGTGGTTCCGCAAGCCAAAATCGGCGGGCATATTGTACAAGGTGGTTTTCGTAAACTGATGTTTATGCTGACATTTTTGAGTATTGGGGTCATTACCGATTTCAGCAAACTCAAAGGCATGGGACGATTAGCCGTTTTATATGCCATTGCATTGTTTGCCATCATTGCCCCTATTGCTTATGTAGTTGCCTATTTGTTCCACCATGGCATGTTGCCACCGGTAGCAAAATAATTTATAGCGTTCGAAAACATAAAATATTTTAAGCCGCTTGATTTATCGAGCGGCTTTTTTTAGTATTTTTACAGCCCTTTTAACCCGCATTATTCATGTGAGAATCTAGTAAATTATATGAATCGGTGATGGACAAAGGAACGCAAAGCGGGAAAACCCGACTAAGTAATCATAAAAATTGGTATTATGTTAAAGAAAATTGTTTTATTGTGGTTTGTTATCATTGCTTTTTCAGCTTGTCAAAATGCAAAACACACCGGTAATCTCTTGGTAGAAGGTACCGTTAAGGGCTTACGACTTGGCACTTTGCAAATCAAACAATTGCAAAATGACAGCTTGGTAGTAGTCGATTCGGTAAAAGTTGACGGTAATGAAAAATTTGCATTTCATACCACTATTGACGAGCCGCAAGTCATGGTATTGGCATTGCCCGAAGTCAAAGACGGCAGAATTCTATTTTTTGCCGCCCCCAACGATACTATTCATATTTTTACCTTTGTTGAAAGTTTCGGATTAAACCCGATTGTTAAAGGCGGCGTCAATCAAACTGAAAAAAATGCTTATGATAAAATGATTAAGCAATTTAACAACAAAGAAATGGATTTGTTTAAAGCCAAATTTGATGCTGCCAAACAACATTTGCAAAAAGAAGCTGATTCGCTTGGTAAGAAGTTGAATAATTTGCAACGCAAACGCCAACTTTATACTTTAAATTTTATTTTTAGAAACAAAGACAAAGCCATTGCACCTTATATCGCCATGATGGCATTTTACAACAATCCGAAGGCATTGGATACAATATACAAGACACTGCCCGAAAACCTGAAGCAGTCGGTATATGCGAAACAAATCAAAAAAATACTAGACAAAAAATAACCATGCGGACATTTTTGTTTATACTTATTTTATATGTCAGCAGTTCGGTTTCCGCTCAAAAAACCGCTATGGAAACTTCCGGTGATATATTGCAATTTGCTCTACCGGCAACGGCTTTGGCTTCTGCATTTATATATCCGGCTGATGACAAACCGCATTGGCAATTTTTAAAAAGTTATGCTGTCACATTGATTACGGTACATTCGCTCAAACGTCTGATTGACAAGCCGCGACCCAATGGCGGACACTACAGTTTTCCGTCGGGGCATACGGCATCGTCATTTGCAGGAGCAGCATTTTTACAAAGACGTTATGGCTGGAAAATAGGCATTCCGGCTTATTTGGTAGCAAGTTATGTCGGATATACGCGTATCAAAGCTCGAAAACACGATATTTATGATGTGATAGGCGGTGCCGGTATCGCCATAGCCAGTAATTTATTGTTTGTCAAGCCGGTTAAGAATAAGAATCTGTCTTTACAATTATTTAAAGTAGATAAATATTATCTGGTCGGTTTCAATTATCGATTTTGATTTTTTTCAAAAAACAACGCATATATAAATCCCTGTAAAAGAGCTGCCAAAGCAATATAAATCATAAAAATAATACTAAACAATTGCCCGAAAAAGCCAATCATAATGGGTAATAGGGTCAATTTGATACTTTTGGCATAAAAAAATGTTACCAAAGCGCCGTTTTCTAAATGTTTATCTCTTAAGTTTTTAAGCAACGGATACCAAGCAAAAACAGGTCCCATACTAATGATGCCTGCCAAAAGATTAAATATATAGGTTTGCCATCGGGGTTTACCTTGCAACATTTGACTGATACGTTCTTTTGGAAAATAATAATTGAACACAGCTGTCAGAAAAATAACCAATATAAAGACCGGTAAAATCTTAATTGTATTTATTATAAAATACTTTAAACTTTCAATGGTTTTATGGGCATTTATAAAATATAGCAATAGGTATAAAAGTATGACAAAACCTAAAAACTTAATGCCTTTAAATCCCTGTTCTTTACCGGTTGTTTCTTTATTTAAGGACTTCATACGTTATCACAATTAAAAAACTACAAATCAATGTAAAGACAATTGCCATCATATATCTAACGATGACAAATCTTTTTCCGAAAAATTCAATTTCCATCGGAATTTGTACAATACCCAAAGTAATCCAAGCCAA
>WFZY01000005.1 GCA_015489265.1 Flavobacteriaceae bacterium
AGTACTTCAACGGTTTACGGTGGAAGCTATTTGGATTATCTTACTGATGAACTAACAGAACATTTTAAAGATGTTGCTGAATTGTTGTTTATACCATATGCACGACCAAGTGGTTTGACGCACGAGGCATATACCGAGATTGCGCAGCGGTTTTTTGAAAAGCTACATATCAAAGTCAGAGGAATTCACGAATTTAATAATCCTAATATTGCCCTTGAACAAGCTCAAGCGGTTTTTACCGGTGGCGGTAATACGTTTGTATTGGTTCATAAACTTTATGAGTATAATTTGTTTCCGGTACTTCGTCAAAGGATATTGGACGGTATGCCGTATTTGGGTACAAGTGCGGGTTCTAATATTACCGGACAAACAATGCAAACTACCAATGATATGCCAATTGTTAGAGTCCCGAATTATCAAACTTTGGGTATTTTTCCGTTTAATATCAATCCGCATTATTTAGACCCTGCACCGGACTTGTTAAAACACATGGGCGAAACCCGTGATACCCGATTAAAAGAATATTTGCATTTCAATACGATTCCGGTTGTGGCTTTACGTGAAGGCAGTTATATCCAAACTATTGATGATAAGTGGTTGCTTAAAGGCGAATTGCCTGCCAGAATTTATTTTTCTTTGGAAAATATCAGAGAAGTGGAAAGCGGGACGGATCTTAAAACCTTTTTCCAATAATTTATATTTTGTATTTTTTATCAGACCTAGCAGTTTTATTTTTGGGAAACCTACTAGGTCAAGACCTTTAAAAAAACTTAGGATTAGTTTTTATCAAGACCTGCTAGGTTTCTAAAACCTAGCAGGTCTTAATTTTATAAGTTAGAGCTGTCAAAAATCAAAGGTAATAAATCATGTAAAGAGTCTGATTTATAGACTTTTCCGATTTCTCCCATAAAATAGATTTCGATATTTTGAGCTTGTTTAATTTCATATTCGGCAATGGCTTGCCGGCAAGCACCACAAGGTGGAATAGGTTGGTCTAATTGGTGATTTTCAGATCGGGCGGTAATAGCCATTTGCAGGATTTTTTGATCCGGATATTGTGAACCGGCTGCCCAAATAGCCACCCGTTCGGCACACATACCCGAAGGATATGCGGCATTTTCTTGATTGTTGCCGGTCACGACTATACCGTTTTCCAACTTTAAGGCGGCACCAACTCTAAAATGAGAATAGGGTGCATAAGCCATCTCTCTGATAGCTACGGCTTGCGCCATTAATTGTTGTATATTTTCAGGCAATTCGGTTACATCGTTATAAACTGTTATCTCCGAATATATTTTTATTTTTTCCACTGCATTTTGTTTAGGTTAATGATCCCTAACTTTATCGGTTATTTATCTTTTTTCTCTGTATCCCCACCTTTGGCAAACTCATCAATATTAAAAGTTAATGAAAATCGCATGGTGTTATCCAAAGGGGAACGTAATTTACCCATCGAGAATAAATATGATAGGTCAATAATCATATAATTATATTTGAAGCCGGCACCTACGGTAAAATATTTTCTTTTTCCTTTAATTTCACTTTCGTGAAAATAACCGGCTCTTAATGAAAAAGCATCCAAATAGGTATATTCGGTGCCGAGTGACCATTGAAATTCTTTTAATTCTTCACTTAATCCACCGGGCGCATCGTTAAATGATTGAAAAATACCGGTCATCCAATTGACATTATCATCTTTTCCTTTGATAATATTGCCATTAGCATCGCGAATAGGTGGGGTAGGTACTAATAATTTATTGGTTTCAAAAGTTAAACCAACAGTGTTGTATTCATCCATGATAAAATCAAATCCGGCACCTAATTTTAAATTAGTCGGTAAGAAATCACCTTCATCACTTTTGTAATATTTGATTTTCGGTCCTAAATTTTGAATGTTAAAACCAAAACGGTAACGTCCTTGAAAGTCAGTAAAATCGATAGCATCGGATTGATAGTATCCGGAAATATCTACCGCAAAACTTTTGGCAGCCGTTGCATCATCGTTACCGGTTCCCAGTTTTAAATCGGATAAGATAAACCGCATGGTGACACCCATCGAAAATGCTTTGGACAGTTTCAAGGCATAAGAACCATCTACATAAAACTCATTGGGCGAAACGGTTCCGGTGTAATTACCGGCAAAATCGGTTAGGTCAATGTCACCCAGTCCGAAATATTTAACACTGACACCAAAAGCACTACGGTCATTGAGTTTGTTATAGTAAGTTCCATTGATAATTTTGATATCATTAACCAACTGACTCAAGTAAGGTGTGTAACTGAAAGCGAAGCCCATTTTGCTGTCTATTAAGACATATTTTGATGGATTCCAAAATTGCGAGAAAGCATCCGGTGTAGTGGCAACACCCATATCACCCATGCCCGAACCACGCGCATCACTGGATATCAACATAAAAGGAACAGCGGTGGTAATGACTCGTGAATCATTGGTTTGCGCTGTTAGTTTAAAACTGATTAGTAATATTAAGAGTAGTATATGATTGTATTTCATATTTTTTAAATTTAAAGGATTACAAATTTACAATTATTTATTATAAGATGACTAATTTTTCAATTTTTTGTGCGGTTTTTCCCGATGCCGTTTTGACGCTTAATCTATAAACATAAACACCTTTTGCCAATTTATTGCCAAAATTATCGCGTCCGTCCCATGTTATATCTCTGGACAAGAAGCCTTCCGAAATAACACTTTGACGGTGTTGCCAAACCAGTTTGCCGCTAATGGTATAAACTTGGACCATAACATCCAGATTTTCAAAAGGATGATTGTGGTTAAACCAAAATTCGGTATAATCTGTAAAAGGATTGGGGTAGTTTAAGACGTGTTCTAATTTAATATCTTTATTTTCTACAACTTGGAAATTAATCTCGGTTGTTCCGGAATTGTTATATACATCCCAAGCTTTGATATGCAAAGTATGCCAGCCCGGTTTTAGGTCAAACAAACGGTAGCGTACATTGCCACGTTGATAGGTATTGGTTTCTGTTTCGTAAAAATCGTTCAAGACATAAACTTCAGTCTGGTTATCATCTAGATAAGCCGTGATATCGTGTCCGATGCCGCCAATGGTATTGATACCGTTTTCATCACTAAGATCCAGTAACAAATACGGATTGGCATCGGTAATGCCACCGGATACAAAATTCCGGTCGTTCATATAAGCTTTTATGACAGGTGGTTTATTGTCTTCTGCAGCATTTTCATCTACACCGCCCACGATAATTGATTCATCATAACCGATTTTTTCTTCCGTGTCATTAACGGCATAAAAACTTAGGCGTCCCTTACCGTAAGCCAAATCAATATCTTTAGGGACGACAAATTCAAAGCTAAATTTACCATTAATGACATCAGCTTTGCCTTGAAATAGTTTTTTTCCTAATTTTTCAAACTGTAATGAGTAGTCATTATTATCGTTATCCAAAACTTCATCCGTTTGATATTTATCAAAAACAATGGGATTGATAATACCGTTAAATCCGGACATTAAATTACCGGTAGCATCTTGTATTTCGCCTTTGACGATTATGTGTTTCAATGCCTTAAGTGTATCGGTTGGTTGGTTATTGATAGAGTTCAAAACAATTTTAGGTTTGGCAAAACCCAATTCAAATCCGGGATCCCCTAAAAAAGCGATGTTAAATTTGCCATAACCGGAATTGGTATAAATTTTTGCCATCCGAAGGGCTTCAGC
>WFZY01000006.1 GCA_015489265.1 Flavobacteriaceae bacterium
AAAACTATCATGATGTGGATATATTTGGATAAGAAACTTCCGGATTATGAAACCATTTATAACAAAATGACGTTGATTATCAACGAATTGTCTAAACCTGCTAGGTTTTCAAAACCTAGCAGGTTTGATAACTAAAAAAGCCACCCGTATTGAGTGACTTTTAATTTTTTATTGTAAAAAATGCTTATTCAAAAATTTCGCGTCCGGCAAAATGAAAACTCGCTTCAATCAATGCATTTTCGTCACTATCTGAACCGTGAATGGCATTTTCGCCTATGGATTTGGCATACAAATTACGAATCGTGCCGGGCGCTGCTTCTGCCGGATTGGTAGCGCCGATGAAAGCACGAAAATCTTCAACGGCATTTTCTTTTTGCAAAATAGCGGCAACAATAGGACCGCGTGTCATAAAAGCAACCAATTCGCCAAAGAAAGGACGGTCTTTATGAATGGCATAAAATTTTTCGGCATCGCGTTTTGACAATTGCGTCATTTTCATAGCGATAATTTTAAAACCGGCTTGGTTAATCTTGTCTAAAATAGCACCGATATGTCCGTTTTCTACGGCATCGGGTTTAATCATGGTAAAAGTAATGTTTCCTGACATAAAAGTTCAATTTATTTTTTGCAAATATAAGGTATCCCGTTGAAAGTTGAAAGTTTGGCGTTTAGAAAGTTTTTTTTGAAATTTTTCCGGTTTTATAATCAATGATTTTAGGTAAAAGTCATTAAAAAGCATGTTGAAGATCAAGTTTTTATAATGATATTTTTAAGAATGTGTAAGGAAATCGGTTTTAAAACGACTGATATCTAAAAACAACAGATGCACAATTTTTTAGAACTCAAAACCAAACACATTAGTCGATTATTAAGAGATCAGAATACAAAAATTATCGACACCCGTCCGGTCGATGCTTATAACGGCTGGCGTTTTTATAACGAACATCGTGGTGGTCATATCAAGGGTGCCAAATCTTTTCCTTACAGTTGGTTGTCTTTTCCGCAATGGCGAGATATCATAACTTCAAAAGCTTTGAAACCTGAACAGAATATTATTTTGTATGGTGACCAAGCTGATGAATTAAAAGATTTTGCCGGCAAACTACAATCCGAAGGTTTCAACAATGTTTTTCTTTACCGGCATTTTGCCGATGAGTGGACCGCCGACCCGGAACTACCTATGGAACACTTAGCCCGTTTTGATAAATTGGTGCCGCCACAATGGGTCAAACAATTGATTGATGGGGAATCACCGGAATATTACGCCAATGACACTTATAAAATTGTTCATGCCCATTACCGCAATAGAGATGCCTATTTGTCGGGGCATATTCCGGGTGCCATTGATATGGACACCTTGGCATTAGAAGCGCCTGAAACTTGGAACAGACGTTCATCCGACGAATTGAAACAAGCTTTGGAAGCTCACGGCATTACCGCCGACACAACAGTGGTTTTGTATGGCAAATTTCTCAAACCGGACAACAACGACCCGTTTCCGGGAAGCGCTGCCGGACATATTGGTGCCATTCGTTTGGCTATGATTATGATGTATGCCGGCGTCAAAGATGTGCGGGTGCTCAATGGTGGTTTTAAATCTTGGGAATCAGCAGGTTATCCTGTTTCAAATAAAGATGTTCCTAAAATTCCGGTCGATAATTTCGGCGTAGAAATACCTGCTCATCCCGAAATCATTGTCGACATTGATGAAGCTAAACAAATGCTAAAAGCCCCTGATGCCGAATTGGTTAGTGTGCGTAGTTGGGCGGAGTTTATTGGTGAAGTCAGCGGCTACAATTATATAGAAAAAAAAGGCAGAATTCCCGGTGCGGTTTTTGGAAATTGCGGCAGTGATGCTTATCATATGGAAAATTATCGCAATATAGATCATACCACTCGCGAAGCACAAGAAATCATTGCCAATTGGCAAGCAGCAGGCATAACACCGGACAAGCATTTGGCATTTTATTGTGGCACGGGTTGGCGTGGCAGTGAAGCGTGGTTTAATGCTTGGTTACTCGGGTGGAGCAAAGTTTCGGTTTTTGACGGGGGGTGGTTTGAATGGAGCAATGACCCGAATAATCCATATGAAACGGGATTGCCCAAAGATTAAAGATATGGATTGGTATTTGCCCATAACCATAATTCCCGGCATCGGAATGATCATTTTATCTACAACCAATCTTTTGTTACAACTTAACAATGAAATAAGCCGGTTGGAAGCACAAAAACCATTTGATAAACAGTGTTCTCTGATTATCAAAGATAAATTAAATCAATTAAAAACCCTAAGTATTGCTTTGGTTTTGCAATATTTAAGCATTTTCTTTTTGTTAATTTCGGGCGTCTCGGGTTTATTTTCTTTGATAAATGCTTGGCGTATTTTTCCGCTATTTACAGGTGTTTTTATGATGTTGCTTGCCATTATACTTTTGATAAAATATGCTTATAAAGCTGTGATGGTCAGGCAAAATCACTTAAAAATAAATTGATAGAAAAACCGATTTAAATAATGATAAATGAACTGAATTGTTTAATCGCAAAATAAACTTATCAAATATTTGACGAATTAATAATTCTTATCAATTAATTGAAATACAAATATTTAACTCTAAAAATCCTTTTAATATGCACAAAATAGCAGTCATATATGGTTCGAGTCGTAGCGACCGGCAAGGCATCAAAGCGGCAAAGTTTATCATACAAAAACTCAATGAACGCGATGTTCAAATTGAATTTATTGATACACAAATATATCCTTTACCATTTTTGGACAAGATGCATAAAGAATATCCTTCGGGTTCAGCCCCGGACGTAATGGAACAAATCCATAAAATTTTAAAAGCATCCGATGGCTTTGTCATTGTTTCCGGTGAATATAATCATAGTATTCCGGCGGTTTTAAAAAATTTGTTAGACCATTTTCAATCGGAATATTATTTTAAACCCAGCGCCATAGTTTCATATTCAGCCGGCGGATTTGGCGGTATGCGTGTCGCCATGCATCTTAGAGCCGTGTTAGCCGAATTGGGCATGCCGGCTATACCGAGTATTTTCCCAATCTCTAATATTTACAGCAGTATTAACCAACATGGGATTGCCGTCGATGAAAAATACGACCTACATATCAAACGATTCATTGATGAATTTTTATGGTATGTCAATGCACTTAAAGTCCAACGTCAATCCGGATTACCTTATTAACCACAAAATCATAAACTTATGAAAGCTATATGGAACAACCAAATCATTGCCGAAAGTCAGGATACTATTATTATTGAAAATAATCATTATTTTCCACCGGAATCGGTGCGTCAAGAATTTTTAAAGCCATCCGAATTACATACCCTTTGCCCATGGAAAGGACAAGCATCTTACTATGATTTGGTCGTTGATGGCAAAATCAACGAAAATGCCGCTTGGTATTATCCCAATCCGAAATATCCGGCAAAACCTATCAAAAATTATATCGCTTTTTGGAAAGGCGTTCAAATTGTTAAAGATTAAGTTTTTTATCATGAAACATACAACAACATGCACGCCATCAAACATCTTGAATTATTTGAAAAAGAAAAATATGGAAGATGTGAGACATGAAATTCTTACCGGATTAACGACGCAGCCCAAATATATTTTACCCAAATATTTTTATGATGAGAAAGGGTCTGATTTATTTGAACAAATTACGTTTCTACCTGAATATTATCCGACGAAAACTGAAAAACAGATATTAAAAAATTTGATTTCACACATCGATTTTGATTTTAACAATGCCGCTATTGTGGAATTGGGAAGTGGTGATGCTTCTAAAATTTCTTTAATTTTCAGTCAATTAACAGATGAAATATTAGCCGAACTCACCTATTATCCTGTGGACATCAGTTATGCGGCAATTCAACAGTCAATTACCGATTTGTCAAAGCATTTCAAATTAAAATCTATAACAGGTTTAGTTTTGGATTTTAACACACAATTTCATTTGATTCCCCAAAACAGGAAACGGTTATTCTTATTTTTAGGTAGCACTATCGGAAATTTTGATGAAAAGGAACGCCACAGGTTTATGGAAAATCTTTATCATGAAATGCAACCGGGTGACCACTTATTGCTGGGATTAGACCGGGTCAAAGAAATGGCAATTTTGGAAAAAGCATACAATGATAGCCAAGGGGTGACAGCAAGGTTTAACAAAAATATTTTACGAGTGGTAAACCGCATACTTGATACCAATTTTAATCCGGATGATTTTGAGCACAAAGCATTTTTTAACCAAAAACAAAACCGGATAGAAATGCATTTAGTCGCCCAAAAAAATATACAAATGATGATAGATAAGCGTTTGAATATCAGCTTGAAACAAGCAGAATCCATTCATACGGAAAATTCCTATAAATTTACTGATGCTGATATAGAAAAACTCACCCGAAACAGCCGGCTAAAAATCAAGCAAGTTTTTTCGGATGAGAATAAATGGTTTAGTGTTATATATTTGGTAAAAACCAATTGATGTTGTCTTACCGGTTCCCTTTGTTATAATCCGCTAAAAATTTTTCTAAACCAATATCGGTTAACGGATGTTTCAACAAGCCCAAAATGGGTTTAAGTGGTGCGGTAACGACATCGGCACCAATTTTGGCACATTCGTTAATGTGCATGGTATGGCGTACTGATGCAGCTAAAATTTCAGTAGCAAATCCATAATTGTCAAATACCAAACGGATATCGGCTATTAGTCCCAGTCCGTCTTCGGAAATGTCATCTAATCGTCCGATGAAAGGCGATACATAAGTCGCACCGGCTTTGGCAGCTAGCAATGCTTGTCCTACTGAAAAAACAAGGGTGCAATTGGTCTTGATGCCTTTGTTGCTCAAATATTTAATGGCTTTAATACCGTCTTTGATCATCGGGATTTTAACGACGATATTGGGGGCAATTTTTACTAATTCTTCGGCTTCTTTAATCATACCGTCAAAATCGGTTGCGATGACTTCTGCACTGACATCACCGCTTACGATATCACAGATTTGACGATAATGGTTTAATATATTTTCTTTACCGGTAATGCCTTCTTTTGCCATTAAAGACGGGTTGGTTGTCACACCATCTAAAATACCGAGTTCATTGGCTTCTTTAATATCAGATAAGTTGGCTGTGTCTATAAAAAATTTCATATTATTAGTTTTTTGCAAAGATAAGCTTTTAAAAAACATATCTAATTTATCTAATAAAGATTTTTTGGCTCTATATCAATTTAGGTGGGTAATATATAATATCTCAAATAATAATGTCACCCCTTTGGGGTTTAAAGATTTTTTTTATTGTTTTATTATAATAATTCCTGCCCTTCGGGCTTATTTAATAAACCTCGTAAGGGTAATATATTTATAGACAGAACAGTAATAAACACACCATTGAACCCCGAAGGGGTGAAATTATTTAAAAAGATAATCCCATGATTATATGATTCTTTAACCTAATTTATTATTACCCATATAAAACAACATAGAGCCGATTTTTTAAGGCTCACAATTCCTTTGCTCAATGATATTTTTATCTTAATTAGTATTTTCTTGAAAAATGTAAGTTCAATTAGTAAATGCAACATTTGAGCACTAATGTAAGTATATATTCTCGCCCCAACAGCAATATGGGGGGGTGCTCAGCCACTTTTAACTCTGATTTATGTAGGTCAATGAGTTATCTCCAACGAAAGTCGGAGGGTATCGAAGTGGCCGGTGTGCACTTTCCACTATTTCGCTTACCATTTAGCATTTAATTATTTAACCAATCGCATATTTTGCGCATCATAAAACAAAGCAACCGCCCCCAGTATGGCAATGTGTTTGTTTTGCGACGGCACAACTTTAAAGTTTTTTAAGGAATGTTTGTAGGTAAATTTTGAGATGCTTTTGTGCATTTCTTTTTCAAAATACGGAAAGCCCTTGGCAATATTACCCCCCAATACCACAATTTGCGGGTCAACGGCATACATTATGGTTTTAATCAAATTGCCCAGATGATAGCCGTATTGCTCATAAAGTGCCAAGGCAATTTTGTCGCCTTTAACCGCTCTATTATATAATGTATCGGATGATAAACCGTATTTCTCTTCAAATAACTTTTCACCGCAATAATATTCGTAGTCATAATCTTTATATGGAATGGCACCAAACTCACCGGCACCGCAATTGGTTCCCGAATATAAATGATTCTTAAAAATAATACCCGCACCGACACCAATGTCTAAAATCACGCCGACAATATTTTCATAATCTTTGGCTACGCCAAAATATTTTTCACCGGCTGCCAAACAGTTTGCATCATTATTGACATAAACCTGAACTTTAAACCGGTTTTCCAAGATGTCTTTGATATGAACTTCTTTCCAAGACGGTATTTGCCGCACCTGATAAACAATCCCCTTATCTACATTGACCAAACTCGGGGCACCCACCCCAATACCCGATACATCATCATCAATGACTTCGGCAATGGAAGCAATCACTTCGTCAATTAACTTTTCTTCCGAACTGTTATTATCGACTTTTTTGGTGATACTTTTTTCAATGATGCCGTTGGTAACCTTTCCGGCAAACAAATTTTTTCCGTCTAAATAC
>WFZY01000007.1 GCA_015489265.1 Flavobacteriaceae bacterium
CCCGACACTAATAGTCCGGAAATACAAGGCAGTCCCTTTAGTGGCACTAATAGTCCGGGAACTTTAACTGGTGCTAACGGTTTGACATTCCGGTTTACAAGTGACAGTAGTGCACAACACGCCGGCTGGGTCGCAAATGTCAGTTGTTATAATGCAACAACTGTTCCTGATTGTGCTACCAATCCGGTACCGGCAGACACTGCAACCGATGTTTATTCTAGTACTGCTAATCTGACTTGGGATGAACAAATTGGTGTTGCTTCATACGATGTATATTTTGGAACAAATACTAACCCACTGAACAACAACCCAATAACAGTTACAACCAATAGTTTTCCGGTATCTTTAAACCCAAACACTACCTATTATTGGACTGTTATTTCTACA
This sequence comes from Flavobacteriaceae bacterium, assembly GCA_015489265.1. Taxonomy (GTDB): domain Bacteria; phylum Bacteroidota; class Bacteroidia; order Flavobacteriales; family Flavobacteriaceae; genus WGBX01. The sequence goes on from WFZY01000007.1 coordinate 388, forward strand.
AATAGTGTAGGTCAGTCACAAAGTTGTGATGTATGGAGCTTTACTACCGGAGGTGCCATATATAATATGACAGATGGCGCAACTATTACCACTTGTGATGGTTCTTTCTTTGATGAAGGAGGTTTAAACAATAACTATAGTAACAGCTTGGATCAAACCATGACTTTTATGCCTGCCACTTCCGGCAATGCTTTAGAATTCTATTTTACAAGCTTTGATGTTGAGTTAGGTAGTTCGGGAACGCAATATGATTATCTTGAAGTATATGACGGGACAGATACCAGTGCAACATTAATTGGTAAATTTAGTGCAGATGACGGGGCACCTGTACCACCGGAATTGCAACCGGTTACCGCAACTAATGCTGCCGGTGCCTTAACTTTTGTATTTCACTCTGATGATTCCATAAACAAAGGAGGATGGGAAGCTACCATTAATTGCAACCCATTAGCTATTGATGAATACAATAATGCTATTGGTCTTTATCCTAACCCCAACACCGGATCTTTTACCATTAAATTAAAACAAATGCAAAAAGCATTAGTAAAAATATATACAACAACCGGAGAATTGGTTTATTCTAAAACCATGAACTCGAATATAACCAATATCAACCTTACAAAATATGCCAAAGGTGTTTATTTTGTAAACGTTGTTTCAGGAGACAAAAGCTCTGTTAAAAAGTTGATTATCAAATAATACTCTAACCTAATAATTATTGAAATAGGTCGTCTTTAAGCTTAAAGACGACCTATGTAATTAAAAAAGAAGATAAAATATATTCCTAAATCACACATGTTTTCTTTGCCGGTTGATTGTTGGTTAAAATTAACAAAATTTCGATAATGTAAAACTAATGATTAACACATCATTATATCATGTAGTAAATGATAAAAACAATATCCTGTTTAAGTCCCGACATCCGCCTGCATTACTTTTTCAAGGATAGAAAGAAAGCCATTAACATTCAAAAATCAAACTTTTTTAATTATTCTTTAGGATTTTTTTTAATGGTTGAACCGTCATTAGACTTTTATTGGCATAAAAATAATGCTGAGTTTGTTGAACATTCAAGGCTTACAAACCGATATTGTAAGTCCGCCGGTTTAATAGCCGACTTAATATAGTATGTTCGTTTAATAAAACTTTTTGAATCACTTGCCAAATACTAACAGCACCGACTCGCGAATCAAATAATCCTATAACTTTGGTTTTTATGACATTATACGTCTTTCTTATGTTTGGCATAGTTCCGCCAACGTTCAATGGCTTGTTGCATATCATCCGGTATTGGGCTGTCAAATTCTATAAATTTTCCTGTTGACGGATGTATAAAGCCCAAGGTTTTAGCATGTAAAGCTTGACGTGGTAAGACTTTAAAGGTATTATCAACAAATTGTTTATACTTGGTAAATGTGGTTCCTTTCAAAATCTTATCACCACCATAACGGGCATCGTTAAACAAGGGGTGTCCAATGTATTTCATATGCGCTCTGATTTGATGCGTACGACCGGTTTCTAATTCCAATTCGACCAAAGTTATATAACCGAAACGTTCCAAAACTTTGTAATGTGTTACAGCATGTTTACCGGTTTCACCATCCGGAAATACTATCATTTGCAATCGGTTTTTAGGATTGCGTGCTAAATTGCCTTCTATGGTCCCTTTATCATCAGGTAAATCTCCCCAAACTAAGGCAATATATTTACGTTTAGATATTTTATCGGCAAATTGTCGGGCTAATTTGGTTATAGCATTCTCATTTTTGGCTATCACTAATAATCCGGTTGTATCTTTATCGATGCGATGTACCAATCCGGGACGGTTATCGGAATTTTTTGGTAAATTTTCAAAATGGTAAATCAAGGCGTTGAGTAAAGTCCCACTGTAATTGCCGTGTCCGGGGTGGACTACCATACCGGCAGGTTTGTTGACTACCACAACATCGTCATCTTCATAGACAATATCGAGTGGGATGTTTTCCGGTACCAGTAAATTTTCGTAAGGTGCGTAGGGTAAAACAATTTTAATTTCGTCAAGCGGCTTGACTTTGTAATTGGGTTTTACCGGATTGCCGTTGACTAACACGCCGCCGGCTTTGGCGACATTTTGAATGCGATTACGGGTTAAATTTTCAATTTTATCGGTTAAATACCGGTCGATACGGACACTGCCTTGCCCTTTGTCAACGGTAAAAGAAAAGTGTTCAAAGAGTTTTTCTTCTTCTGGTAATTGACTATTTTCCAAGGACATCGTCTAAGGTTTTTTGTATATCGGCATCGGTTTTTTGGGTATCTGATGACTCTGTATTATTTTGCTGATTATCTTCGTCAACAGCACGTTTACCATCTCCTATAATCAAATTAATTACAGAATTTTTAGGAATTTTTGCCCCGTTTTTTAAAGTATCCTTTTGATGAATGGCTTTTAAAACAATTTCGGCAAAATAGGGTTGTGTTGTGATTTTACCCACTCTTAATCCCGATGCTTTGAGTAAACTCAATGCCTGACGCCGCGATTTGCCAATAACCTTCGGAAATGATATTTTAGCATATGTATTATTATTGATTTTAACATAAATCTTACGCCCCACTTTGACTTTGTCATTCCTTCTGGGATTTTGTTCAACAATAGCATATTTATTAAATTTCGGATTGTAATCAACTGTATCTATAATGACTAATTGCATTTGTCTGTCTCCCAATATTTTTTTGGCTTCTTCAAAGGATTTATTAGTCAAATCGGGGACCAAATGGTAGTCATTGTGATGGGTATAGCTATCAAGATAAATTTTTAGACCAAAAATAATCAGTACCAATAAAATAATAGCAGCAACCAAATTTTTTAAAAAGGTTTTACTCACGAGAAATTTGAAAAAATCCATAAAGATAGTTTGAAAATACTGATGCAAAGTTAGTGAAAAATGTGGAAATGCTGATTTTATATTTTCCAATAGTATTATTGTAATGAATATTGAAAAGTTTGGCGCTATCTTATCATGATGTCAAACAATCTATCACTAAATTAACTATCAAAAAACTATCATTAGAACTGTATAAACATAAAGCGGCGGGACTTTATCCCGCCGCTTTATGTTTTATCCGTAATTTTAAAAGCTTTACAAAGAAGCTTTTTCATTTTGCGCTTTGATATAATTCAATGCACTACCGGCTTTAAACCATTCTATTTGTTGTGCATTGTAAGTATGATTTACTGTAATCATATCTGTCGATTTGTCAGCGTGTTCTACTTCGATAGTCAATGGTTTACCCGGGGCAAACTCATTCAAATCGACAAAATTGAAACGGTCGTCTTCTTGTATCTTATCATAATCGGCTTCATTGGCAAAAGTCAAGCCCAACATACCTTGTTTTTTCAAATTGGTTTCGTGAATACGCGCAAATGATTTAACAATAACGGCAATCACACCCAAATGACGCGGTTCCATAGCCGCATGTTCTCTTGATGAACCTTCACCGTAGTTGTGATCACCGACAATCACACTCAACATTTTGGCTTCTTTAATATCGCGAGCCACTTTTGGGACCGGCTCATATTTTCCGGTAATCGGATTTTTAGTTTCGCCCACTTTTCCGGTAAAGGCATTAACCCCGCCAATCAACATATTGTTGGATATATTGTCAAGGTGTCCACGGTATTTTAACCAAGGTCCTGCCATTGAAATATGGTCGGTTGTACATTTACCGACAACTTTAATCAACAAGGGGGCATCATAAATATTATCACCTTCCCAAGCCGGGAATGGCGTCAATAATTGTAAGCGTTCGGAATTCGGATCAACGATAATTTCAACGCTTGAACCATCTTCAACCGGTGCAATATAGCCCGGATCATCTACTTCAAATCCTTGTGGCGGTAATTCCCAACCGGTCGGATCTTCCAGTTTGACACCATCAATCGTATCGGTTTCCGGATTAAAATCCAAACGTCCTGAAATTGCGGCTGCCATCACCATTTCGGGCGATGCTACAAAGGCATGTGTATTGGGATTGCCGTCGGCACGTTTGGCAAAATTCCGGTTAAACGAATGTACAATCGTATTTTTAGGATTACCTTCGATATCATCTCGACGCCATTGTCCGATACAAGGTCCGCAGGCATTGGTAAAGATTTTAGCACCGAGTTTTTCAAAAACTTCCAATATACCGTCTCTTTCCGCCGTATAACGTACTTGCTCGGAACCGGGGTTGATACCGATTTGAGCTTTGGGCTTGATACCTTTTTCCAAAGCTTGACGAGCTACGGAAGCTGCCCGTGATAAATCTTCGTAAGATGAATTGGTACAAGACCCGATTAAACCCCATTCCACTTTAAGCGGCCAGTCATTTTCACGGGCGACTTTTCCCATATCTTTAACCGGGGTATCTTTATCGGGCGTAAAAGGACCATTCAAATAAGGTTCCAATTCACTCAAATTAATTTCGATAACTTGATCGTAATATTTTTCCGGATTGGCATAAACTTCCGCATCGGAACGCAAATAATCTTTGATTTGATTTGCAGCATCGGCGACATCATCGCGTCCGGTGGCTCTTAAATAGCGTTCCATGGCGGCATCGTAAGCAAAATTAGAGTTGGTAGCACCAACTTCAGCACCCATATTACAAATGGTACCTTTACCGGTAGCCGACAAACTTTCGGCGCCTTCACCGAAATATTCAATGATGGCACCGGTGCCACCTTTAACAGTCAATAATCCGGCAACTTTCAAGATAATATCTTTAGGGGCTGCCCAACCGCTCAATTTACCGGTGAGTTTCA
>WFZY01000008.1 GCA_015489265.1 Flavobacteriaceae bacterium
CTTCTTTACTGTTCTCTGAACTTCAACAAAGCTTTAATCGGAAAATGATCGGAATACTTGATATGGTTTAAAGTTTCAAATTGTAAAACTTGCATTTTTTTGTCATCCGGCAGGATAAAATCAATGCGCAACGGCACCCATTTATAGCGCCAAGTCATACCGTAACCTTCACCGGCTTCCACAAAGGCGTCCGTTTTATTTTTCTTTAAAATACGGTAGGGCGCCGAAAAAGCCGTATTGTTAAAATCACCGGCAATCACTACCGGATACGGACTTTTCTCGGCATGCCCGGCAATACGCTCGGCTTGCCGGTATTGCCGATTAAAAACTTTTTGCAATTTATTACTGACTTTTATCTTATTCTGCTCGACCAAATTTTCGGGATTAACAATTTTATAAGATTGCAGATGCACATTATACACACGCAAAGTATCTTTTTTAATGACGATATCCGCCCAAATGGCATTGTTGTAAGTGTCTTGAAAATCCAAATTGCCTTGATTGATGATTTTATATTTTGAAAAAATCGCCAAGCCGGCTTTACGTTTTTTACCTTTTAAGACGATATGTTTATAAGGATATTGCAAAAAATCGGTTTGTTTGTCGGTTTTGAATTCCTGCAAAACCAAAATATCAGGAAATTGGTCTTTTAAATAATTGGAAATATCCACATTGATACCTTTCTTTTTTATCCACCTGTAAGCATTGAACAGTCGCACATTGTAACTCATCAACGAAAAGCCCTTCGGTTCGATGTGGTGTTTGCCTTGCCATTGATAAAGCGCTTTGAGATTGGTATAATTCAGCAATAAAATCAGTAGAGAGATTAAAAAATATTTTTTTAATTTTATAAGCCAATAAATCAAAAAGAAAATATTGACAAGCACCAAAAACGGAAAAATCAAACTGTTTAAAGATAAAACGGACATAAAACCTTCGGGTAAATACGGCGTAACGAAAGCCACGGCCAACCAAAGTGCCGCAATATAATTAAGGATTAAAAATATTTTTCCGGTGATTGATAAATTTTTCATACTTTTATACCTGCATCATTTTAAACGATAAATATATGAATTTGGATTTAATACCCAAAATAAAACATACCGGTTCCGGACATTTTTTCTTATTAGCCGGTCCTTGCGCCATTGAAGGCGAAGAAATGGCTATGCGAATTGCCGAACATATTGTCAAACTGTCTGATAAATATAAAATTCCTTACATTTTCAAAGGCAGTTTCAAAAAAGCCAACCGGTCGCGTTTGGACAGTTTTACGGGTATAGGCGATGAAAAAGCGCTTAAAATTTTGCAAAAAGTCGGTAAAACTTTTAATATTCCCGTTGTTACGGATATTCATTTGCCGTCTGATGCCGCTATGGCAGCCAATTATGTCGATGTGTTACAAATACCTGCATTTTTGGTACGTCAAACCGATTTGGTCGTTGCCGCTGCCAAGACCGGCAAAGTGGTCAATCTGAAAAAAGGACAATTTATGAGCCCTGAAAGTATGCGGTTTGCCGTTGATAAGGTTGTGCAGTCGGGCAATACACAAGTCGCTGTTACCGAGCGTGGTACGATGTTTGGTTACGGTGATTTAATCGTCGATTTCCGGGGCATTCCCGCGATGCAAAAGTTTGCACCTGTGATACTCGATATCACCCACTCGTTGCAACAGCCCAATCAAGCGAGCGGGGTTACCGGTGGACGTCCCGAACTGATTGAAACCATAGCCAAAGCCGGCATGGCTGTCGGGGTAGATGGTATTTTTATAGAAACCCATTTTGACCCCGCTTCTGCAAAATCTGATGGCGCTAATATGTTGCCATTGAATAAATTGGATGATTTACTGAAAAAATTAATCGCTATCAATGAATTGAATATTTAATTTTGGCTTAATATTTGAGAAACGAGAAGTTAGGAATTGGAAATTGTTGCATAAAATAAAATTATTATGAAACCGACATGATTAAAATAATTATTAAACACATAAAGAAATGATTATTTTAATCATCAAAGGTTATCCCGACGACGGTCGGGAACCAAAATATTAAAATTAAAAAATATACAGATGAAAAAATTAATCTTAATCTTGTTGGCAATCACATCTCTGTCTGCATTTGCTCAAAAAAAACAGAAAATCAAAGGCAATCGTGAAGTTTTAATCAAAAAATTTACGGTACCATCGTTTAGCGCCATTGAAGTTGGCGAAAAATTCAAAGTAAAATTAGCAAAAGCCACCGACACCACAAGGGTTGTCATTGAAACTGATGACAATTTGTTTGATGTCATTCATTTTAATGTCGAAAATGATGTGCTTAAATTTTGGACAACCATGGAAATCGTTAAGAAAAAACGCTTACGCATCACGGTTTTTGTGCCGGAACATTTTAACAAAATTAAATTAAAAGAAAAAGGCAAAGTTCTCACCGACGAAGCTTTGAATTTGAAAACTTTGGTTCTGGAAGCTAACGACAAATCGGAAGCCGAACTCAATTTACATCTCAATGACCGGTTGGAATTAAGCGCCTTTGGTAAACCGGATTTGAATTTGGAAGTTTTTGCCCCGAAAGCAAGCCTAAAATTATCTGACGATGCCGCATTGGAAGCCAAAGTTAATATCAAGTCCACTACTATAAATATTGACAAGTCGGCTTCATGCAAATTAGAAGGCAGTATTGACCAGTTGGTGTTAAAAGCCGGTGAAAAAGCCAAAGTTAAAGCCGAAAAACTTTTGGCAAAAGAAGTCAAACTATCTGTTTTTGATAAGGCGACGGTTTATATCAATGTTACCAATCAAATTAAAATGAACCTGTCGGGCAAGACGGAAACCTATCTATTCGGTTCGCCTGAAATTAAATTAAAAACTTTTGAAGGGAATGCCGTTTTATATAAAAAGTAGTTTTTTTCTTGTTTTTTTTATCTTTATAACAAGCGTATCGGCACAGCAAAAAACTGATTCGTTGCCGGATTATATTCAAATTCTTTATGCCGACCACGCCACTACCAGCGATAAATATCCGGGCAAACAGCTCTTGTCGGGTGATGTCAAAATTGCCCATAACGGTGCTTTGCTGTTTTGCGACAAAGCCATCGTAGATAAAGCCGAAAATACCGCTATTGCCGTAGGCAATGTGCGAATGGAACAAGGCGATACCATCCGTATGAATGCCGGATATCTAAAATATGACGGCAATAAAAGTTTTGCCGAAGCTTACGATGCCGTGCATCTGTCCGACCCGAAGATGCAACTCTCAACCGACACCTTGTATTTTGACCGGAAAAAACAAGAAGCTTTTTATACAAGCGGTGGTACAATAGTCGATAGCGTGAATACCTTAAAAAGCAAAATCGGAAAATATTTTTTAAATGAAAAACGCTACCGGTTTATACACAATGTCCATATTGACAATCCCGATTACCAACTTGATTCCTATCAGTTAGATTATTTTACCGACTCGGGCATTTCCAATTTTTACGGACCGACCAAAATTTATAACAAGCAGAGTTATATTTATGCCGAAAAAGGACATTACGACTCGCAACAAAAAATTTCGTGGTTTGTCAAAAATGCCTTTATCAAACATAAAAACAGCACGATAAAAGGTGATAGCTTATATTACGACCGCAATAGAGAATACGCTACGGCAACACGTAATGTTGTTTTGCACGATTCTATAAACAAAACTTGGATATTTACCGGTTATGCCCAACGTTGGATTGATTTGGACTCGACCCGCGTTAATCAAAAACCTTTGGTAGTTTCGGTATCCGATAAAGATACCTTGTTTATCAGAGCCAAACAATTTGTTGCTGCCGGCAAACAAGGTGCGCGGCGACTTTGGGGTTATCCCAATGTCCGCTTTTTTTCCAAAGATTTCTCGGGTAAAGCTGATTCACTGTATCGTAACGGTGCGACCAAGTTGATGAAACTTTTGCGCAAACCGGTCGTTTGGAGCGGCAAGAGTCAAATAACCGGCGAACGTATTTTGGTGCAAAATGATTCGTTAAATCACTTGGATTCACTCATTATCCCCAAAGATGTTTTTATCATTCAAAAAGACAGTGCCGGATATAACCAAATCAAAGGCAAAAAATTATTAGGAAAATTTAAAAACAACCGGTTAAAAACCGTTGATATTTATGGTAATGCCGAAGTGATTTATTTCTTGCGAGAAGAAGACGGCAAACTGACCGGTATCGAAAAAGACAAGTCCAGTCATATCTATTTAGAATTTGAAAACGGTGATGCGAAAATAATCCGATTCTACAAACAACCCGAAGGCAAAGTCCTGCCTTACAAAGATTTTATCAAACAGAAGCAATTTTTTAAAGGTTTTAATTGGCGTGGCGAAGAACAAATTACGCGCAAAGAAGATATTATCGGTGAGAAAAAACTACTCTACAAAGCCGAAACCAAACAACTACCGACCAGTCAACCCGATGATTTGAATGTTGCAGATCCGGTTGAAAAAAGAAAAGCTATTCAAATGAATGAATAGCTTAACTCAATTAACAACACAAATAAAACAATGAAATATGAAAAAAACTACTTTCCTCTTATTTCTAACACAAATATACAGCAACATTTCTTACATAAATTAATTTTTATATGAAGTGTAGATTTGAATATATAAACGACATGATTTTATACATAAACGACATTTTTTTGATTGTAAGGTTCTATTAAAATACCAAGTTGTAATCCAAAAATCTTATATAATTTCCTCAATTCGACAAATTACCGGTCATTTCGATACATCCCGATTATCATCGGGATAACCCGGTGACCCTTTTCCTCAAATTGTTAGCAGGAGTAAAATAGGAAGTAGTCAATAAACATTTAAGAACATAATATCCTATGAAGCAGCATAAATCATCAAGTCCTCAATTCCTCAAATATTCACTAAATTTGCATAATAACCAATCTACTTATTAATGAAAGAACTTTTTCGGGAAGAATTTTTTCAAAATACCTTTATTATATTATTTTTCATAGCGGCAATATTGTTGATGTTTGGTAAATTATGGTTTAACAAACGCTTAAATATCAATTTAACGACCCCGAATATTTATATTTTTGAATATGAATCCCGTGCGCAAAATATCTTGTCATTTTATAACTTGAATGCCTTTTTGTTCAAAATTCTGACTTATACATTATTAATAATAGCTATTCTAAAACTGGTAAAACTAAATTTTGCTTTATCCGGTCAACCGGCATTGTCTTGGTATGTTATATTAGTAATTGCGGCGGGCTATTTAGTTTTGAAAATTATCTTGGAAATCTTGTTGCTTGTTTTACTCAAAAAAAGCAGATTTTTAACCAAAATCAGATTCATTAGAACAACTTATGAAAATTATGCGGTTTTTTATCTGTTTTTAATGGCTTTTTTAATCTATTATTTTCCTTACCAATCAACGGTGTTTTTTTATCTAATTATAAGTATATCAATCATTTGGATAATAGGTCTGTGGATAAATCTTTTTAATAGTTTACGTAAACATACGGGCTTGAAATCATATCAAATATTTTTGTATCTTTGCCTATCAGAAATTCTACCGTTTATTTTGGTAACCGGTTGGATAATTTTTCAAATTCTATGAGCGAAAAAACCGTCTTAAAAAAGAAGAAAGTCAAGACTATTTTAGTATCACAGCCCGAACCGACTTCTGAAAATTCCCCTTATATTGCTTTGGCTCAAAATGAAAAAGTCAAGATAGATTTTCGCCCTTTTATTCATGTAGAAGGCGCTACGGCAAGAGATATACGAAAACAAAAAATAGCTTTACCCGATTATAACGCCATTATTTTTACCAGTCGTAATGCGGTGGATCATTTTTTCCGTTTAGCCGAAGAAATGCGTTACACGGTACCCAATACCATGCGTTATTATTGTCAGTCGGAAGCAATTGCTTTATACTTACAACGTTATATTGTTTATAGAAAGCGTAAAATTTCTTACGGTAACAAAACCATTAAAGATTTAGCCAATATTATCAGCAAAAATCCCGAAGGTAAATTTTTATTACCCTCATCTGATAAGTTGAAGCCGGCAATTCCCAAAGCTTTGAATGAAATAGGAATCGATTGGCAATCGGCAACCTTTTTTAAGACATGCATTAGTGATTTGTCCGACTTGAAAGATGTTTACTACGACATTTTAGTGTTTTACAGCCCGTCTGGCATAGAATCTTTATACCATAATTTTCCCGATTTTGAACAAAACGACACACGGATAGCCGTCTATGGAAAATCTACCATAAAAATAGCTGAAGAAAAAGGTTTACGCATCGATATCATGGCACCGACACCGGAAACCCCATCGATGACTATGGCACTTCAAAAATATATCAGAGAAGCCAACAAAGGACGCTAGTATTTTTGAGAAATTGAAAGATAAAACTTTGCAACAGATGTCATTTCGACAGAGCGAAGCGATGAGAAATCTATTTGTCAATTGAAAACGAGAAAATTAAAGATAAGATTTCTCTCTCTACGAAAGTAGGGACGAAATGGCACTTAAGCTTTTATTTTATATTTATACTTAATCCTAATACTTTTAACTCGTATGAAAATCTATACCAAAACAGGTGATAAAGGCACCACTTTACTTATTGGTGGTACTCGTGTGGCAAAACATCATATCAAAATTGAAGCTTACGGAACAGTGGACGAACTAAATGCTTACATCGGTTTATTGCGTGATAAAATTGACCATGGTTATCAGGAAGAATTGATTGAAATACAAAATCGTTTGTTTACGCTGGGATCGTTTTTGGCACTTGACCTGCAAAAGCAAACTTTACCAAATGGGAAGCCCCGTTTAGATATTAAACCTATTGGTCAAGACGATATCACTTACCTTGAAAAAAAAATAGATGTAATGGAACAAGTTTTACCGGCTATGACACATTTTGTCTTACCGGGGGGGCATGAACAAGTGTCTATCTGTCATATTTGCAGAACCATTTGCCGCCGTGCCGAGCGAAAAGTTACTTATCTTAATGAAGTAGAACCGGTTTCGGAAGCATTAATAAAATATCTTAACAGATTGTCTGATTATTTGTTTGTGTTGGCACGAAAATTGTCTATGGATTTGCAAATTAAAGAGATTCCTTGGATACCGGAATAATTATTGATTATTTAATTTTTTTTTATTATTTTTGCCAGCTTTTTAAAATTTAAACACTATGTATTGGACATTAGAACTAGCATCCTATTTGAGTGACGCCCCTTGGCCGGCGACTAAAGATGAACTGATAGACTATGCTATCAGAACAGGCGCACCGCTTGAAGTCGTAGAAAATCTGCAAGAGATTGAAGAAGAAGAAGAAATTTTTGAAACGATTCAAGATATTTGGCCGGATTACCCGACCGAAGAAGATTTTCTTTGGAATGAAGACGAATATTAAACCTTGATGTTAATAAATACAAAAAAAAGTCTCTTTAAAGGGACTTTTTTTGTATTTTTGATACCTATATAATTTAAGCTTTTTGGAAGTATAAATATCGTTTTTCAAAAAGCATTTTTACGATTAAAACCCATTGAATATGAATATTGTCAATTCTTTGCTTAAAGTATTTTTAGGCGATAAAAAAACCAAAGATATCAAACAAATGCAGCCCCTTGTCGAGCAAGTAAACAGCTTGGGACCGGCGTTGCAACAACTTAGTATAGATGAATTAAGGCATAAAACCCAAGAATTTAGAGATAAAATTAAAGCGGCAACTCAAGAATTGCGTGACAAACAAGATGCCTTACGTCAAAAAGCCGAACAAGAATCTGATTTGGAAGCGCGTGAAACTATTTATGACGAGATTGATGCTATTGAAGATGAAGTCTATAAAATAGAAGAAAAGGTTTTAGATGATATTTTACCGGAAGCTTTTGCCGTGGTTCGCGAAACAGCCAGACGTTTCAAAGAAAATGAAACCTTGGAAGTAACCACAACGCCGCTGGATAGAGAATTGTCAGCTACCCGTGATTATATTACGGTCAATGACGACAAAACCATTTGGTCTAACCGTTGGAATGCCGAAGGCAAAGAAGTGGTCTGGGATATGGTACACTATGATGTGCAAATCATGGGGGGAATCGTCTTGCATCAAGGTAAAATTGCCGAGATGATGACCGGTGAAGGTAAAACTTTGGTGGCGACTTTACCCTTATATCTCAATGCTTTACCCGGACGTGGTTCCCATTTGGTAACAGTCAATGATTACTTAGCCAAACGGGATGCCGCTTGGATGGGACCTATTTTTGAATTTCTCGGTTTACGCGTCGATTGTATCGACCGGCACCAGCCCAATACCCCGCAACGTCGCAAAGCTTATGAAGCGGATATTACTTATGGTACTAACAATGAATTTGGTTTTGACTACTTACGTGACAATATGGCACATACCACTTCCGATTTGGTACAACGTGAACACAATTATGCCATAGTTGATGAAGTCGATTCGGTATTGATTGACGATGCCCGTACACCTTTAATTATTTCCGGTCCTATAGAACAAGGTGACCGGCACGAATTTAACGAACTGAAGCCGTATATCGAAAAAATTTATCAAGAACAAAAAGCTGCCATGCTCAAAGAATTAGCATTGGCAAAAAAATTGATTAAAGAAGGCAATACCAAAGAAGGTGGTTTTCACTTATTGCGTGTTTATCGCGGCTTACCGAAAAATAAAGCATTAATCAAATTCTTGAGCGAAGAAGGTATCAAGCAACTCTTGCAAAAAACCGAAGCCAAGTATATGGAAAACAATAATGCTTTGATGCCCGAAGTGGACAAAGAATTACTGTTTGTCATTGATGAGAAAAACAATTCCATTGAATTGAGTGACAAAGGGGTTGAATTTTTATCCAAAGATACCGCCCCCGATTTCTTTATTTTGCCAAATATCAGTGAAGAAATCGGTAAAATAGACCAATCCGATGCCGACGATGCCGAAAAAGCCGCTCAAAAAGACCAATTGTTTAGAGAATATGCTGCCAAAAGTGAGCGTTTGCATACTTTAAATCAATTGCTCAAAGCTTATACATTATTTGAAAAAGATGTCGAATATGTGGTATTAGACGGACAAGTCAAGATTGTTGATGAGCAAACCGGTCGTATCATGGAAGGACGTCGTTATTCCGACGGACTACACCAAGCCATTGAAGCCAAAGAAAATGTCAAAATTGAAGATGCAACTCAAACCTATGCCACGGTAACTTTGCAAAACTTTTTCCGTATGTACCGCAAATTAGCCGGTATGACGGGTACTGCCGTTACCGAAGCCGGTGAATTGTGGGATATTTATAAATTAGATGTAGTAGAAGTGCCGACTAACAAACCTTTGGCACGGATTGATAAAGATGATAAAATTTATAAAACCAAACGCGAGAAATACAATGCGATTATTCAAGAGATACAACAACTAACGCAGCAAGGCAGACCGGTATTGGTGGGTACCACTTCGGTAGAAACGTCAGAGTTGTTGAGTAAAATGTTACATTATGTTAAAGTACCGCACAATGTTTTAAACGCCAAACAACACAAACGTGAAGCGGAAATTGTTGCAGAAGCCGGAAATCCGGGTGTGGTTACCATAGCCACTAACATGGCTGGTCGTGGTACTGATATCAAGTTGGCACCCGAAGTTAAAGAAGCCGGCGGACTGGCAATTATCGGTACAGAACGCCACGATTCAAGACGGGTTGACCGGCAGTTGCGCGGTAGGGCAGGGCGTCAAGGTGACCCCGGGTCCTCACAATTTTATGTGTCATTAGAAGATGATTTGATGCGTTTGTTCGGTTCTGAAAAAATAGCCAAAATCATGGACCGCATGGGAATGAAAGAAGGGGATGTTATTCAACACCCAATGATTTCAAAATCTATAGAACGCGCCCAAAAGAAAGTAGAAGAGAACAACTTTGGTATCCGTAAACGTTTGCTCGAATACGACGATGTAATGAATGCGCAACGGGAGTTGGTTTACAAACGGCGGCGTCATGCACTCGAAGGTGAACGGCTCAAAGTGGATATCGCCAATATGATTTACGAAGCCATTGAAACCATAGTTGAGCAAACCAAACCGGCTAAAGATTTTGAAGGTTTTGAAAAGGAATTGATTACAACTTTTGCCATCAATTCGCCGGTAACAAAAGATGAGTTTTTAAATCTGTCGGAAAAAGAATTGGTCGAAAAACTCTACGAAACAGCGACTAAACATTATAAAGAAAAAATTGCCCGTTCGGCACAGATTGCTTTTCCGGTAATCAAGCAAGTATATGAAAACGAAGGCGATCGCTATAAACGTATTGTGGTACCTTTTACTGATGGGACTCGCGAAATCAAAGTTACCACCGACTTGAAAGAAGCTTATGAATCGGAAGGTAAAAAGTTGGTTGATGATTTTGAAAAAAATATTTCGTTGGCTATCATTGATGAAGCTTGGAAAGAACATTTGCACAAGATGGACCAACTGAAAACGTCGGTACAAATGGCGTCTTACGAACAAAAAGATCCGGTATTGATATACAAATTTGAAGCTTTCGAATTGTTTAGAAGCATGTTGGATAAAGTTAATAAAGATGTTTTATCATTCTTATTTAAAGGTGATTTACCGACGCAAGATCCTAACCAAGTTCAGGAAGCGCGTCAACCGCGACGCCGTAAGCCCAAATATACTGAAAGTCGCACCGACAATATTCCTTCATTGGAAGAAATGGCCGCTAATAATCGCCAAGCCATGCAAGGCGGACAAAAACAAGAAATAACTTCGCCTATTCGTAAAGGCAAAACTTACGGTCGGAATGAAATTGTGACGATTATGAATGTCAATAATGGACAAAAACAAGAGATAAAATATAAAAAAGCCCGACCGTTGTTGCAAACCGGCGAATGGGTGATTCAAGATTAATTCTTAATTTTTATTAATAAAAAAGAGTGCCTTTGAAAGCACTCTTTTTTAATAGATTTTATTCCGGGCAAAGCCCTGTGTCTATGTAAGGGATATCAAGTTGTTGCATTGTTTTTTGAATAGCAATCAATTGATTAATATCCGTTTTTAATTTTTGTTGTAATTGTTGCAAAGTCTTTTGGGCTATTTTATAAGATTTTAAATGTTCCGGCGTAGGTC
>WFZY01000009.1 GCA_015489265.1 Flavobacteriaceae bacterium
AAATTAACTAAAACCTATACCGTCAAGCAAGATTACTACTGGATGATGGGTGACAACCGCAGTGAGTCGGAAGATTCACGTTTTTGGGGTTATGTACCCTTTGATCACGTCGTTGGTAAACCGGTCTTTATATTTATGAGTATAGACAATGACCCGAATAAAAAATTCTTGGACAGAATCCGTTGGAACCGTGTCTTTACAACGGTTAGCGGTTCCGGAAAACGCGTATCTTATTTATGGCCCTTTATCGGTTTAATTGTGCTTTATTATTTCGGTAAAAAATTGTGGGATAAGAAAAAGAAAGCTTGATATGAAACTGATACATCCAACCTATTTTCCTAGTATATTAACGTATGTCTTGATGACATCCGGAGACCCGATTCTGTTTGAAGTATCCGATTTTTATGAAAAACAAACTTACAGAAACCGGATGTATATCCAAAGTGCCAATGCCAAACAAATGCTTTCTGTGCAAGTCAAACATACCCATAGCGACGGCAAACAATTGTACAAAGATGTACAAGTGTCCAATGATTTTGATTGGCAAAAACTACACTGGCGCAGCTTGGAAACCGCATATCGCACATCGCCCTATTTTGAATTTTATGAAGATGACTTAATGCCACTATTTGAAAAAAAATACAAATTTCTAGTAGATTTGAATTTAGAAAGTATCCAAACCATCAATGATTTATTGGAATTGGAAATACCTTATGAATTAACAGACCGCTACCGAAAACATTACGATAATACCAGCGATTTAAGATTTTTAAAAAATGCCAAAAAAGAACCGGAAATCGTTCAAAAAATGCCACAATATACCCAAATGTTTCTGGACCGACATGATTTTATGCCCAACTTGAGCATTTTAGACTTACTGTTTATGGAAGGTCCTAACGCCGTTTCTTACTTGGCGCAAATCAGAGATTTATGGCAAACTGAAACAGCTCATATAACATCTTAATTTATTAAAAAAATGACCGTCAATTTTTATCATTACAATTTAGAAATGGCGCATCCTTTTGGCATTTCGCGCTCAGTTCATACCGTTCAACCGACTTTTATCGTAAGTTTGTCACAAGATGGCAAAACGGGATACGGTGAAGCCACCCAAAACCGTTATTACGGCGTTACACCCGAAAATCTGCAAGCCGGATTGGAAGCTTTAAAACCCGAAATTGAAAAATATCCGTTTACAACACCGGAAGATTTTTACGATAAATTTCTGTTTCCCAAACTTAAAAATTTCCGTTTTCTGATGGCCGCCATTGACGAAGCTGCCAATGATTTATATGGCAAATTACAAGATAAACCCTTATGGCAAATTTGGAATTACAAAATCGATAATTTACCGCTGTCCACCTATACCATTGCCATTGATGATATAGCGGTTATGCGTGAAAAACTTTTGGAAAAACCCTGGCCGGTTTATAAAATAAAACTCGGCACCGAACATGATATTGCCATTGTCAAAAGTTTACGCGAACTAACTGATAAACCTTTCAGAATAGATGCCAATACCGCATGGACGGCAGCACAAACCATTGAAAATGCTAAAATTTTAAAAGATTTAGGCGTTGAATTTATCGAACAGCCCCTGCCCTATGATCAATATGAACAAATGCAAGAAGTAAAAGCAGCATCTGTCTTACCGGTCATTGCTGACGAATCTGTTCGTACGGAAGCTGACATCAAAAAATGTATTGATAGTTTTAACGGCGTCAATGTCAAATTAGTAAAAGCCGGCGGCATTACCCCTGCTCGTCGCATGCTGACCGAAGCCCGACAACTCGGACTCAAAACCATGATAGGATGTATGACCGAATCTTCTATCGGAATCTCAGCAGCCGCTCAACTATTGCCACTGTGCGATTATGCCGACTTGGATGGGGCCATCTTATTAAAACAAGATATTGCCCGTGGTGCTACATTAGATAACGGCAAAGTCATGTTGCCCCAAACCGGCGGCACTGGTGCTGTCTTGCTTTAAAAACAAGAAATCATACCAAAGTCGATTATTAATAATTTAAAAGACCTAGCAGGTTTGAAAAACCTACTAGGTCACATATAAACGAAAGACCTGCCGTTTTTTTTAAAAACTCGGCAGGTCTGATAAAAAATATTTCTATTTATTCAATAGTTAGGTAAAAATGACCGGTTATACCTAATATCATTTAACACGAATACTAATGATGATGACCGTTGCAATCATGACCATCACCGTGTTCATGATGGTGTGTATGTTGAATGGTGCTCGGGTCAACGGCTCTTAAAGTACCGGCTATCAATTTTTCAACGGCTTCATCCGGATTTTTTTCTTCGACTATATAAGCTCTGACACCCATTTGCGCCAAACGACCGATTGCCCCCATACCGATACCGCCGGTCAATAAAATTTGACTGGTCAATACCTCATGTTCTTGCGGATTGGTTTCCGGATTGTGCAATAAATTGTGTAAAGTATGTTCTTTATCTACTTTGATGACTTTTGAATCCGTTAGTCCTTCGGTTTGATCGATTTCATATATTTTAAAATAGACACCGTGTCCGGCATGTTCAGCTATTTTATCACCGTTTTTATTGGTGGTCACTGCTACTTTTGCTTTCATATTTATTATAGTTTAATTTCTATTGCAAAGGTAGTGAAAAATTGTTTGATAATACCGGTTAACAAAAAATGCCACCCTTTAAGGCAGCATTTTTTATAGTAAATTCGTTTTATAAATTATTTAAAATCTTCCGGCTTTAACGTATTCGTTTTAGCATCTATCAAATTAAATTCAATATCTTGAACACCTGTGGCGATTACAATTTTTGAAGGAATTTTGATGCCGCCAACTTCTTTATAAGCTTTAAAATAAACAGGTTGCACCATCTCTCTGCCTTGCACTTTGCGATGTGACAGTTCTTTATCTTTTAAGCCGGTTTTGGCATTGAAGAAATGTTCAGTTCCATCTTTGTCAACTATCACGTAATAATCATTACCATCATAATTATCCATACGACTCAATTTGCCGGTTTTAACCAAACCCAATTCTGTAATTGGTTGTACTTTATTTTGATATTCTTTGACTTCTTCAGGTGTAAAATCTTTCTTTTGACCGCGAATAATTTTATAACCGTTTTGTCCGTCAAAAACTTCTTTACTGAAAACCATACCGCCGGCTTCCGTTTGACTTAAAATTTTGTTTGGTGCCATGGCTTTTGACGTCATTTGCAAAGTCATACCTTGCATTTTGGTTTCATAAACACTTTCAATGGATTGGGTTTTCATAACTTGCTTCGTTCCACCAATAGCACTTATATAATGGTCAATAACCATTTGTACGGTTACATCTTGCGGTAATTTTTGATTCATTTTCGGTGCTTGAGCCGGATTGCCGTATTTATCAAAAAACTTGACCGAATAACCGGCTTTTTTAAGTCCGGGAACTGTGGTAGCCGCATTGCCGGCAACTATAATCCGGGCTTTATCGGGATGCAAATACTTACGAGCGGCATTTTGAATATCATCCACTGTTACGGCATCAATCTTTTGCAAGAAAGTTTCGTAATAATCAGCAGGTAAATTGTTTACATATATATCATAAGCTTGATTGGCAATGGTTGCCGGTTTTTCCATTTGCAAAACAAAATTACCCATATATTTTTGTTTGTTATTTTCCAAAACTTTAGGATCAACCTTTTCATTGACTATTTTGTTGATTTGCGCCATGGTTACCACGACCGCACTATCGGCAACCGCATTGCGAACACTGGTTGAAGCTTTAAATAAACTACCATATTTATTGGTGCCGAAGCTACTACGTGCCCCATAAGTCCAACCGTGTTTTTCACGCAAGGTCATATTGAGATATGAGTTAAAATCACCACCCAAAATAGAGTTCATCAATAAAACCTTTTGGTAATCGGGATTATTTTTACGAATATCCGAACGATGGACCACTTTGATTTCCGTTTGTGCGGCATTGGGCATATGTACAAAATCAACTTCCGTAGCCGGAACATTTTGAATAGCAGGTAAAGCTACACCTCTAGATTGTGGTGCTTTTGCCCATGAACCGAAATATGCTTTAGCCATTTTTTTAACTTCACCTGATTTTACATCACCAACCACAATTAAATAAGCATGATTGGGCGTAAAAGTTTTTTGGTAATATTGATTGACATCTGCCAATTGAATCTTTTTTAAATTATCAATCGTTGTAATTTCGCCGTAAGGATGTTGCCCGTAAGCCAATTTTTTCATCACCCTATTGGCAGCTGCCGGTGTACTTTTTTCGGATGTTTTTAAACCCTCGATGAGTTTTTCCTGTTGTTTTTTAAATTCTTCTTTTGAAAATTTCGGATGCAATACCTGGTCAGCCGTAAGTTTTAAAATTTCAGGAAAGAATTTGCTCAATGAATTAACACTAAAACCACCATCATACAAATTGACATAGGCACCATAAAAATCTATTTTGCGGTTAAATTCATCTTTTGATACATTTTCTGAACCGCTTCCAAGTAAAGCACTTAACAAATCGTCACTGCCTTTTTTGTCACGTAAACGTATAGGTGGGTTATCAATACGCAAACCGGCATTGACGCGTGGTAATTTATGATTTTCGACTACAATAACCGTTAAGCCGTTATCCAATTTAAAGACTTTGGGTTTTTTAAATTTGATTGCCGGTGCCGGATCCGGTTGTGGCATTTGATTGATATCTTCCGTTTGCATAGGTTTCGTTTGATTTTTTGATAAATCTTTGGCTGTTTCCGTTTGACCGGTTGTTTGTTGCGTACTACCACAAGACATATTAAACAGTAGCAATATTGCGGGTAAAATATATGCGAGTCTTTTCATTATTTTTCAGATTTAGATTGGTCTTCTTTTTTAGGTAAATATTTGAGCAAAACACGTTGGTTTTTATTGAGATATTTTTTTGCCACGCGTCTTAAATCTTCTCGGGTAATGCTTTTATAAATATCCAAATCTTTATTGATTAAATCCGTGTTGCCGTATAAAACGTGGTAACGTGCCAAGCTATTGGCGATACCTTGCATAGTCGTATTCGAATTAACAAAATCGTTTTCCGTTTTATTGAGTAATTTTTGATAATCTTCTTCCGAAATCAAATCGGTTTGCACTTTGGCTATTTCAGTATCTATTTCTTTGGTTAAGTCATCTAAACTGACTTTATCATTCATCGGAATAGCAAAAATAACATAAGTACCATAGTCTTCTTGACTGATATTAAAGGCACCGACCATTAAAGCTTTCTTTTCTTCATCAACTAATTTTTTATACAAAACCGAACTCTTACCATCGCTCAAATAAGTGGATAACATATCAAGCGCATAAGCATCACGGTCTTTCATAGACGGTGTTAAATAGGCCTGCATAACAGCCGGTTTTTGAATATTTTTGTCATAATAAACGGCATGACGTTCTTGCGTTATCGGCGGTTCTATGATTTTTTTGCGCTTAATGTCAGCGCCACGGGGAATGCTAGCAAAATATTTTTCAATCAGTTTTTTTGTTTTTGCTTTATCTATATCACCGGCAACAACCAAAGTGGCATTATTTGGGATATAATATTTTTTGTAAAAAGCGATAAACTCATCTAATTTAGCGGCATCAAGGTCTGCCATTTTACCGATAGTGGTATGTTTATAAGGATGCTTGGTAAACACATTGTCTTTGATAGCTTCCAAAAAATGTCCGTAGGGTTGGTTGTCATAACGCAAACGTTTTTCTTCTTTAACGACTTCGTTTTGCGTATCCACACCTATTTGATTGATGACGGCATGCCGCATACGTTCGGCTTCCATCCAAAGTCCTAATTTTAAATTATTGGATGGAAAAACTTCATAATAATAGGTACGGTCATCGGTAGTATTGGCGTTGTTTTGACCGCCATGTGAACTGACAATTTCCATCCATTTACCCCGCGGAATATTTTTGGTGCCTTCAAAGAGCAAATGTTCAAAAAAATGAGCAAAACCTGTTCGTCCGGGTTCTTCATCTTTGGCACCGACATGATACATCACGCCAACTGTCACAACAGGGGCGGTATGGTCTTCGTGTAAAATGACGTGTAATCCGTTTGGTAAATCGTATTCTTCATAAGCAATTTTCTGTGCCATTGATACTTGTATTTGTGTCAGTAAAATAAGAATGAGTGAAAGTTGTAATCGTTTCATTTAAATATATTTATATTATTGTTTGGGTTTTTCAAAAATAGCCGGATCCGGTGCAGGCGGGTTGATTTGAATGGTATCAAATTTAATTGTTTGAACAATTTTGCCATCGGCTTCAGTCGTTACTTTGGTTGGCAAAGAAATACCACTAAATGTTTTATATGCACTTGGTCTTGTAATAATTATATGACCGTCTTTTACAATTTTAATACCCATCAGTAAACCTGTTTTCGGATTAAAGAAAGCAACTATATCTTTTATACCGCCTTCTATCGGTTTGTCAAAAGTCATTTGTAAACTTTCGGCTTGGATATCATCAAATTTTTGTTGTCCGAGATATTTTAAATGCCTGCCATGTTCTTTATACTTATAAAAAAAACCAAATAAATTTTGGGCTTTTTCTTTAATCTGAGTTGACAAACTGTCCGGAATATCAAC
>WFZY01000010.1 GCA_015489265.1 Flavobacteriaceae bacterium
CGCCTTTATCTGTTATAATTTTCAGATAATAAACACCTTGCGTTTTGGGTAGAATTATTAAATTTTCCGATTTATTCAAACTTTGTTGCCATATCATTTTACCGTCTTGTGTAAATAGTTTCATTTTGGCATGGCTAATCTCAATATTAAAATCAATATGTAAGGTGTTTTTTGAGGGGATAGGGTAGATATTAAGTGCATCAGCGGGCAGAAGCGGACTGCTTCCGGTAGAAACATCCAGATAATCAGGAATGCCGTTATTGTTGGTATCCCATGCATCAAAAGGATAATAATCCCCATTAGGATCAGGGTGTTCATTTATAGTCAGTATACCGTCATTATCATCGTCATTATCCAAATAATCAGGAATACCATCGCCATCGGTATCTAAAATTGTATAGACAATTACGCCACTATCGGGTGCGGTTTCAATATTATCTACCAAACCATTATTTCCTATATTACCATCTAATATGCCATCTCTGGTAGGATCTAACCCAACAGGAATGTCTAATCTGCCGGATTCAGCTGTATCAAAAATGCCATCGCCATCAGAATCTAAATCGAAATGATTGGGAATGCCATCATTGTCTATATCAAAAGCAGCTTCTACAATATTATTATCATTACCAATTGAATTATCATTGTCATTGTCATCCAGATAAACCGGAACACCGTCAATATCAGCATCAGTCAATGGATTAATGCCATTACATTCTATTATATCCGGAATACCGTCATTATCGTCGTCCAAATCGTTTTCATCTGTTATGCCATCATTGTCAAGATCACTAAAAGGTCTTTCGCCATCAAGATAATCTGGGATCCCATCGCCATCAGTATCTATAGCATCTTCCGGCTCTCCATTAGCATTGTCATCCGGGTGTTCATTTATCGTAAGAATACCGTCGCCGTCATCATCTATATCTAAATAATTAGGGATGCCATCGCCATCAATATCATCATTCCTTGGGTTGTAATCTTGCGGATAGATATGTGGCAGTGCCACATCTTCATAAATGGTCCATATCCCGTCGCCGTCATCGTCCACATCTAAATAATTGGGGATACCATCACTATCTGTATCAAGCACAGGGGCTTCAAATTGCGTTAAAACCATATCTCCGTCATCGTCATCATCTAAAAAGTTTGGAATGCCATCACCGTCAGTATCATCATCACCGTAGTTGCCGTTACCATTTAAATCTTCATTAACAGTTGGCACCCCATCAAAATCGTAATCGGCATTGCAATCAATAGCGGCTAAAATCACTCTTTTAATCTCGCGTGTGGGACCATTTTCAAGCACAACATAAATTGACTGGGCATTGGATATATTGTTATAAATGCCTGAAATACTGTTTGTTAAATTCATCGCGTCATTATATGTCGGATATAATGTGACCGATGTATATTGGAAATTTGAATAATAACTAAGTATTTGGTCTAAATCAAAACTTTCAACACCGTCTAAATTGCTATCACACAAAATATATTGATAATCGGGAAATGTGGTTTCGGGTCTAAACCGCCAAGCTTCATCAAAGGCGGTCCAATTACCGGTATTCCTGTTTGGTGGTGTATAACCAAAATCACCGGTTTCGTCAATGATGCCTAAAATACCATTGCCGTTATTCCAAATATCACAAGGCGTTCTTTCACCTATTTGAACATCGATAAAATTATAAGTTTCTTGCAAGACTATTTGCGAAGTCATCCTTATATTATTACAATCAAAAAGATTTACATTGTCATAAAATGCTACAAATTTTCTAAAAGGTGCCGTCCCAATTTGTGCATAACTGATAGTGCCTTGTCCGGCAGAGATATCAATATCTTGATAAACCCCATAAATGGCATTTTTTTCCTGAAGAGAAGGATCTGGAATAACATCGGTATCATTAATTTGCCATGTACAATACTGACCGGCTTTTGTTAAATCAAAAGAGATAATGCCGTTGTCTGCGATAAGAAGTTGATCATAAGTATTATCAAAAAAAGAAAACAAAAATCCAATATTTATTTCTGATGAATAGCGATCATCTAAAAACACACCAGCAGACTGAGCCGGCAAAGTATGCAGATTGAAAGGTATAGGTTGAACCGTATAAGTTGCATTTGTATTTTGAGCTTGCATACTTGCAGCCCAAATTAAAATGACCAGAAAGCATAAATTTTGTTTCATTTTGATAAGTTTTGAATTTCATCAAAATTAATAAAAAAAACATAACTTTTTATTTTAGATACAAAAAAAATCAGCTATTTTATAGAAAAACAGCTGATTTTAAATAAATTAAGAATTTTATTATAAATATAACAACTTAAAATAACAAATTATCAGTATTATTTGTGATCCTGCAAAGCAAAAACTTTTTTAAGTAAATCGGATGTACGTTCGTTGATGTTTGTTCTGATTTTTTGTTCTTCCACAGCTACCTTTTTAAAGACGCCTTCCATAGCTTTTTGGGTTACATAATCCGTTAAATCGGGATTGACTTTATCAACAAACGGAATTTGGTTGTATTTGTTAATGATTTTAGTCCAAACTTCGTCTGCTTTTACTTTATGCAACGATTGTTGTACTTGCGGTTTAAATTTTTGATACAAACGGTTTTGCGTTTTTTGTTTTAAATAATCGGTAGCGGCAGTTTGATTGCCCAATAAAATATTTTTAGCATCATCAAAACTCATGGTGGTAATAGCATCGACAAAAATAGGTTTGGCTTCTTTAACGGCATCTGAAGCTGCTGAATTGAGTAATTTCAAACCTTCGTCAGCCAATTGTCCCATACCCAAGTCACGTAAAGTTTGATCTACTTTTTGCAATTCTTGTGGCAATAAAATTTTAACCATTTGATCTTTGTAAAAACCATCCGGCGCCATAAGTTTGGTTACTTCTTTATCAATACCTTTGTTAAGGGCTTCTTTTAATCCGGAAGCAATTTGTGTATTACTCAAGCCCTCTTGCGGTAATTGGTTCATGGCTTGTTGTAATTCGGCACAAGAACTAATTTGTAATCCAATAAATAAAATCAGTAGTAACTTAATGTTTTTCATAGTTTGTATTTTGATTATTCTCTGCTAATTGTAAAGTTTTCTTTTTAGAAAATTTTTGATAAAGATAGCCAAAAATAGCAATTGCCAATAATAAACGTAATAGAAATTTTAACATTTTAATGATTTTTTAAGTTTCATTTCTGATAAAACAAATGCTGTGCCATAATAAATTGAGAAAATGAGATTTTTGGAAAGTGAATTAGTGTCAAGCGCTGATATCTGAAGTCGCACTTGACACCTTCCACTTTATCAGTTTTAACTAATTTAATCTTCCATATATTTTTCAATGGGATCACAGGTGCAATGCAAATTGCGATCACCATAAGCATCATCTACTCTGGCAACAGTTGGCCAAAATTTATTTTCACGTATATATTCTAACGGAAATGCCGCTTTTTGACGGGTATATTGGTGAAACCAAACATCAGCCGTCAACATATCTTGTGTATGCGGTGCATTTTTTAAAAGATTATCCGGTTGGTCGGGCTGAACATCTTGAATTTCTTTCCAAATATTGATCATGGCTTTGGCAAAACGGTCAAGTTCGTGCTTACTTTCGCTCTCGGTCGGCTCTATCATCAAAGTATCATGAACCGGAAAGGATACCGTCGGCGCATGATAACCATAATCCATTAAGCGTTTGGCAATATCCATCACATTGACACCTTTGTTTTTAAACGGACGACAATCGGCAATAAATTCGTGAGCCGCTCTACCGCGTTCTCCGGTATATAAAACCGGATAGTAATCTTTGAGCAATGCTTCGAGATAATTAGCATTAAGTATCGCATATTCGGTGGCTTTTTTAAGTCCATCCGGTCCTGCCATCCGGATATAAGCATAAGATATTAAACTCACCAAAATAGACCCATAAGGGGCTGCTGCTACTGCTGTTCCAGATTTTCCACCGGTTTTAATCAAAGGATGTGACGGTAAAAATTCTGCTAAATGGGCTTTAACTGCAATAGGTCCGACTCCCGGTCCACCGCCACCGTGCGGAATGGCAAAGGTTTTATGCAAATTGAGATGACAAACATCTGCTCCGATGATTCCCGGGCTGGTCAAACCCACTTGCGCATTCATATTGGCACCGTCCATATAGACTTGTCCACCATATTGATGTACAATAGCGGTCATTTCTTTAATTGCCGATTCAAACACCCCATGTGTCGAAGGATAGGTTACCATAAAAACGGACAAAGTGTCTTTATACATTTCAGCTTTCTCACGTAAATCATTGACATCAATATTACCTTCGGGTGTTGTTTTAATGACGACAACTTTATGCCCTGCCATGACAGCCGATGCCGGATTAGTACCATGTGCTGATGCCGGAATCAAAGCAATATTGCGTTGTCCTTCTCCCCTGCTCTTGTGGTATTTTCTCACGGCTAGCAGTCCGGCATATTCGCCTGCCGCTCCGGAATTGGGTTGTAAACTGACAGCATCTAAGCCGGTAATTTCTTTGAGATAATCTTTTA
The DNA here is from genome assembly GCA_015489265.1 of Flavobacteriaceae bacterium. Lineage (GTDB taxonomy): Bacteria > Bacteroidota > Bacteroidia > Flavobacteriales > Flavobacteriaceae > WGBX01. The sequence goes on from WFZY01000010.1 coordinate 4,539, forward strand.
GATTTTCTATAACAACTTGATAACCTGCTGCTTGTTCCAACGGCACAAACGGATGTAAACCATTCCATTTATCCCAACTGATCGGAAACATTTCGGTAGAAGCATTGAGTTTCA
>WFZY01000011.1 GCA_015489265.1 Flavobacteriaceae bacterium
CTTTATACCCTTTATTTTCAGTGAGTTCATTCATATTTATCAATTTGCCAGACAATGTCTCACATTTTGACAAATATATCAATTATTAGTGATTTTGTATCAAAATTTCGGATTTTATCATCTTCTAAATTGCCCATAACATTAATATACCAAACATTCCAAGCTTTTTAGAAAAGCTAATTAATCAAAAATTTGCCTGATTCAATATATCTTTAAATTTCATTTTGATATCTTGCGCCGCATCATACACCATTTGTTCATTGCTGGGAAAAGGAATGCGTCGTTCTTTTAAAAAATTGAGATATTCGTTGCGAATGGCACGTCTATCACCCGAATAGATGGCAAAATTGTGTTCAAAAACATATTGGCTCTGTAAAGGAAACCGGTCTATGGTCTGTCCGGTACGATTATCCGTAATTTCTGCTTGTGCAACAACTTGTGCTTCCTTATGTTGTTGATACAAGTGTACTTTACTACGGACTTTAATCATTCGTGGTATTTTAACCGGATTGCCCAAAGTATCCTTAACGATGTTACCATTGGCATCTTTTTGATAAGTATAACCATCTTGTATTTCACGTTCTTCCAGCACTTCCTTATCGCGTTCTTGGTCGGGTGAAATGTTGATTTGTTTAAATTTCAAATCAATCGTATAATCATATTGTCTGCCGGGTTGTTTCTTGTTGTGATAATCTACCCAAAAATTATTGGCACCGTAAGAACTGAAGTTGAGCAGTTCATCTTGTAGTTTTTTGGGAATAATCTTATTGGTTTCATTCGTTATTTTTACATAAGCATAAGTCATACCACGCTCATGAGCTTGCTGCATCAATTGTGATACATCTTTATAACCGGTATCAATTCTGTCCAATTCATCGAGCAAATCATATGCCTTTCTAATATCGGCTTTGTTACCGCTATTAAGCAATATCTTGGCTTTTTTATATAAATGACTGACCAAATGACTTTTTGCATCCAGTATTTGATTGGTATAATCGGTAAAGTCAAACCGGACCGGCTTGTGTTGTTTTATCAAAGATAACGGCAATAAAGGTTTGATTTTATCTTGACGCGTATCCAAAAGCAAATAGGTATCATATATTTTTCGCCATTTATCCGGATTGGGATCCTTTGATAATTTATTAATTAAAGCCAAATCACGGCTAACGGCTTTGTCATAAGCTTCTTTGAGCAGAGCAACGTACGGGTCAGCACTTTTTTTGCCTTTTTTCTTCTGAATTTGTTCAATAGACATATCAATGGCGCTATCATAATTGCCACTGTAAACGGCTTGCTGAATTTCTTTAACATTACCACATGATGTGATTAGAAATATTAATATTGTTAAAGTAAAAAATGTAAGTTTTTTCATCTGTTTATTTTTTAATATTAATTAATGTCAGATGTAACCTTTGATGATTAAAATAATCATTCCCTTGTGAGTTTAATGATTATTTTAATCATGTCGGTTTCATAATAATCAATTTCCGGATATAAAATCAAAGATAATACCATTTCATCAAAAAAACAAAAAAGTCCCAAATGATAAAATCAAATGGGACTTAAAATCAATAAATTATATAGTTTAGAAATAGAAAACCAAATCTATAGCCAAATGTCTGGGAATGGTTTTAGCATTATCAGGTTTTGCAATATCAGTAAAACCAAGATGATAAGATAAACCCAAGCCAATGCTACCAAAGTCTAAATCGTATTCGGCACCGGCACCCGCCATAAAACTCATACCAAAGGTATTGATACCGTCTTTAACATCTACTTCAGTACCACCGGATTTCATTTTAGCAGCGACATTCAGGTCAAAAGTACCCCCGAAAAATCCGGTAATATGCACATTGTCAGTTACTTCTTTACTTCTTAATTTTAAAGCCAAAGGAATTTCCAAAGTGGTAACGGACATATCAGTATCAGATGTATCAAATGATTTACTGTGAATCAACAAGCCGGAATGAATATAATAGTTACCGGCAAATTGATAATCTGCCAACAAACCGCCTTTCCAGCCCAAACCACCGGAACCATCTTTATCAGTTACCCATTTACCATCCGCATTTTTGTATTCGTGTTTGTTAAAATTAATAGTCGGTGCCAAAGTTAGCCCGATTTTAAAATCTTGTGCCAAAGTCGTGAATCCTACAAGAATGGTTAACAATACAACAATTTTTTTCATATCTTTAAATTTTAAAATAGTTTTTTATAAAAGCAAAAATGCGATTTTTTTTAATACTAAACAAGACATGGACTGGAAAAATGCCATAGCACAATTCAAATTATTTTTAAAACTCGAAAAGCAACTTTCAGATAATAGTATTGCCGGCTACATCAATGATGTACAAAAACTCAAAAATTATGTTGAAAATTATAACGAAGCTATCTTGCCCGCACAAGTCACAACCGACTTGATTCAAGCTTTTATCTATGATTTATCAGATTTGGTGTCGCCGCATACACAAGCACGTTTGATATCGGGTTTGCGTTTATTTTATAAATTTTTAATGCTTGAAAATCTCATAACTGCCAATCCGCTCGACTTGATTGAATCACCGAAATTGAGTCGCAAATTGCCTGATGTTTTAAGTTTGGAAGAAATAGACCAAATGATTGCCGCTATTGATTTATCTACTGCCGAAGGCGAACGCAATCGCAGTATTATAGAAACGCTCTACGGCTGTGGTTTAAGAGTTTCGGAATTGGTCAATTTAAAATTATCCGATTTGTTTTTTGAAGAGGGCTTTATCAAAGTTACCGGCAAAGGTGACAAACAACGATTTGTGCCTATAAGCAACTATACGCAAAAATATATTAATATATATGTAAAACACATCAGAAATCATCAAAAAATTGATCCGGCATTTTCAGATATTTTGTACCTGAACCGTCGTGGTAAACAACTGACCCGCGTGATGATATTTCATATCATAAAAACTTTGACTAAAAAAGCCGGTATTGACAAAAATATCAGTCCGCATTCACTCAGACATTCTTTTGCAACCCATTTGTTGGAAAACGGTGCCGACTTGCGCAGTATTCAATTACTGCTTGGGCATGAAAGCATTACGACGACAGAAATTTACTTGCATTTAGACAAACAAAAATTACATGAAACATTGCAAAAATTTCATCCTAGAGCCAAATGATTTTAGAATGTATAGCGCAATGAGAAGCCGCCACCATCACCAAAGAAACCGGAATAACCAACTAAGTTGACATATGGTTTCCAATCTAACCCGATGGCAATTGGCAGGTTGGGAAACTCGTATTCCAATCCTAAAATACCATCTACACCCAGCACTGTATATGTACCGGAAGCGTAATGAGAATATTGGGCATCAAAAAAACCAAGATGCGCTCCATAACCGTAAAACCAATAAAAATTTCCGTTTGAAGGCATCTCATTATGATGTTCAATCAAACCGACGACTTCCCAACCTTGCCAACGTGTATGTAAAATACCTTCTACTGCAGTAGTGTTAGTAACGAAGTTTTTATAAGAAATACCATTAAATAATCCACCTCTCAATCCGATTGCTTGCTTATAATTCTGAGCCAAAGCAGTTGAGGTTAACAAGATCATCATTAGCACAAGAATAGTTGTTGTTGTTTTTCTATTTGACATATTTTTATTTTTCGGTTTTAGTTTCAAAAATTGTTCCAAAAATATTAAAAGGGTATTTTTAATTCTGGCTATTTGACTGTAACGAATTTATTTAGTAAAATATTATGTCTTGGTATAAAATTTGATTGTCATAATAAAAAATACTATATCTTTGCATTATAAATCGGGGTCGACTGGATTTGACAGCAAGATCCGGTAATATGTAAGCATGCCGAGCATTGATACATGGCTCGTTAATCTCATGTATCGAACCAATAAACGGCGAAAATAACTTCGCTCTTGCTGCTTAATTCTGAATAATAGTAAGGATTAAGCCACGTCCCGACTAGGTCGGGAGGCAAGAAGTCCCTCGAAAGCCCTGACTTACGGCGTTCGATTCAGGGGCTTCGTAAAAGTAAGTCTAGGTATAAATGGGCTTCAAATTTATACCGAAATTTTAGAAGCTAAGCTTTGAGTGGCCTGTCTGTGGGCAGCTCAAAGTCGAAAATCTAAACACAGACTAAGCATGTAGAAAGCATGTTAACGGCTTGTGTGGACGAGGGTTCGATTCCCTCCGACTCCACAATAAAAACCGGCTAAACAAAAATTTTTGTTTAGCCGGTTTTTAGTTTAAAGCATAGAAAACTTTATTTAAACTGCCACTTTGGCTTTTATGTGAGGATGTGGGTCATAACCCACCAACTCAAAATCTTCATATTTAAAATCGAAAATACTTTTAACCTCCGGATTAATTTTCATTTGTGGTAAAGCCCTTGGTTTGCGGGTTAATTGCAATTTGACTTGTTCAAAATGATTTTTATATATATGTACATCACCAAAAGTATGAATAAAATCGCCCGGCTGCAATCCGGTAACTTGTGCCATCATCATGGTCAGTAAAGCATAAGAAGCAATATTAAAAGGGACTCCTAAAAAAACATCGGCACTACGTTGATACATCTGGCATGACAATTTGCCATTGGCAACATAAAATTGGAAAAACGCATGACAAGGTGGTAAGGCGGCTTTGCCTTCAGCTACATTTTGCGCAAAACTTTTAGATGTATCCGGCATGACCGAGGGGTTCCATGCAGATACTAACATTCGCCGGCTATCCGGATTGTTTTTCAAAGTATCGACTATTTGAGCTATTTGATCGATGCCATCGTTATTCCAATTGCGCCATTGCGCACTGTAAACAGGTCCCAAATCGCCGTTTTCATCAGCCCATTCATTCCATATACGCACCCCGTTTTCTTGTAAATATTTGATATTGGTATCACCTTTTAAAAACCATAATAATTCGTGAATAATAGATTTTAAGTGAATTTTTTTGGTCGTTAGCAAAGGAAAACCTTTTTGCAAGTCAAAACGCATTTGGTAACCGAACACGCTACGCGTACCCGTACCGGTACGGTCACTCTTATCAACACCATTGTCTAATATATATTGCAATAAATCTAAATAGGGTCTCATAACAAATTTTTGAGTGTAAAGATAATAAATTATACATTTAAAAATAATATTGCTTTAAACACCGGCTACAATTATTTTGACATTTTTTGATTATTAACTGCAATATCCTTGACTGTCCGCCCGTCTATAATCACATCTTTTATAATTCCTCTACCTTTATTAATGGCAACTAGAGCATAAGCAGTTTTTTTATGATATTTAGCAACTGATTTCCTATATAT
>WFZY01000012.1 GCA_015489265.1 Flavobacteriaceae bacterium
AAATATAACTTTGCTTAGTAATATGTTTGTATTTTTCTGGTATATTTTAAGATAAAAAGGTTATATTAAAGGGGGAAAGTAATAGCACATTATTTTTAATATAATTTAACGGTAAAAAATTATATAAATTTGCATAGATTATTAAAAAACAAACGAATTTTTAAATGAAAAAAATTAATTTAATTTTATTGTTTTTATTCTTTTTTGTAACTATTTTTAGTTGTAAAAAAGAGGAAACTAAATCACAAGAAAAAAAAGAGCTGATTGTCAAGACAAACGTAGTTGTTAATATTACCAAAACTACAGCTACTTGCAAGGGAGAAATTAAAGATGATGGTGGTAGCCCAATCATTTCAAGTGGAATATGTTATAGTACTTTACACAATCCAACAATTGCTGATGATCATACAACTGACGGTATAACTGCAATTGGTAGTTTTGAAAGTAATATATCCGGATTGCAACCCAGTACAACTTATTATGTGCGGGCTTTTGCAACTAATGGCAATGGTACAGTTTATGGTAATGAAGTGCAATTTACAAGTGTTATTCTTATGGAAACCGTTTTGTTAAATGGCGGTACATTTTTGATGGGAAGCCCAAACGGAACGGGTGAAATTGATGAACATCCACAGCACAGTGTAACTGTTAGTAGTTTTAGAATAAGCAAATATGAAATAACCAATCAACAGTATGCTGATTTTTTAAATGATATAAATGCCGATAGTAATGGTAGCAATGATGAACATGGATGGTTAGACATGACAAGTAATGATTGCCAAATAAGCTATGATGGTAGTCATTTTGTAGTTGATGCCGGTAAAGAAAATTATCCTGTAATAGATGTGAGCTGGTATGGGGCAAAAGCTTTTTGTGAGTATTACGGTGGACGATTACCAACTGAAGCTGAATGGGAATTTGCTGCCCGTGGTGGTAATAATAGTAATGATTATATTTATTCCGGTAGTAATAATATAGATGATGTAGCTTGGTATTGGAATAATTCTACAAACCTTGAAAATCCTCTAAATCAAAATAAGGGGACTCATATTATTGGCAGGAAAAATCCCAATGAATTGGGATTGTATGATATGAGTGGCAATGTAATGGAATGGTGTAATGACTTGTACGACAGCAATTATTACCATAATAGCCCAAGCAATAATCCACAAGGTCCTTCTGTGGGGACTTACCGTGTTTGTCGCGGTGGCAGTTGGGGTAGCTATGCTAACAACATTCGTGTTACTACGCGCTTTAACTATTGTTGTGATATTTATTCAAGTTATAATCTAGGTTTTCGTCCGGTTTTTAATCCTTAGTGATAGTTTATAGTATAATTTTTACGCTTTTTCTATTTTACCTAATTTGACAAGTGTTCTATTCGTATTGTAATTGGTGTTTCAGTTTCAAGACCAATCCATTTTGTTGTAATAGCTGTCAAATTATTGTCATCATCATATTCATTGGTATATTCTATATTTGCGCAGTTTTCAAATGTTATATTATTTTTTGATAAACTTTGTTCCCAAACTGAAGTTGTGCCACGCCATGGCAATAGATTTATTCCAATTAAATAGTCTAAACCAAAATTAGGTTTTTTCATTGTATCGTATGTAAATAAGCATTCTTGGACAGATTGTTGTCCGGTATCAGGATCTGTTAAATTATTAATTGTTTTTATCACATTTCCTTCTGAATCATATTCAAAAAATGTGGTTGGTTGATTTCCTTGTGCATGAAAAGATTCAACTAGTCCCTGATTGGTATAATCAATATATATGGTGTTAATTATATGACCATTTTGATGAGTTTCAATTCTATTGATTTTATTATTAGCATCATAATAATAGTGTTTTTCATGTGAAAAAGCGGGGTAAGTATAGTCAATATAATCTATTTCGCTAACAAAATTATTTTCATAATAAAGAACCAAATCTGAGGAACCATTATTTACAGGGTCTGTAAACTCTCTTTTGACTAACTGATTTTTCTCATTATATATATAG
>WFZY01000013.1 GCA_015489265.1 Flavobacteriaceae bacterium
ATCTTCTCTGAAAGCTACGTCCAGTATCCAGTGTAATTTGTTTTCAATACCCCAATGCGAACGTATTTGTTTTTGAAATAGCTTTGCATTATTTGTTAAACTTGAGATATAATACCTTGTTGCTTCCTCTGTTTTTCTGTCACTGTTTTTAAATTCCCTAGTACTCTCTATTTTTATAATACTTTTTAATCCTTTCCATTGATTATTTTCTTCAATGAATTGAAAGTCAGTAATAACACTACAAACTCTTTTTTCTATTCTTCCATGCGTAAGTTCAATTAGTAAATAAAAGCGTATCTTTGCCGCTTAATATTTTAGAACATCAAAATTAGTATGAAATCAATCAGAAATATCGCTATAATAGCACACGTTGACCACGGTAAAACCACTTTGGTTGACAAAATTATCCAAGAGAGTAACTTGTTGGATGAACGAAAAGAACATAAAGATTTATTATTAGATTCCAACGACTTGGAACGCGAACGCGGCATTACTATTTTATCCAAAAACGTATCGGTAGAATACAAGGGAATAAAAATTAATATTATTGACACTCCCGGTCACGCCGATTTTGGCGGTGAAGTAGAACGGGTGTTAAAAATGGCCGATGGTGTGTTGCTTTTGGTTGATGCCTTTGAAGGTGCTATGCCCCAAACCCGTTTTGTGTTGCAAAAAGCACTTTCTCTGGGATTAAAACCCATAGTGGTCATCAATAAAGTAGATAAAGAAAATTGTAAACCCGATGAAGTTCAAGAACAAATATTTGACTTGATGTATAATTTGGGAGCGACCGAAGATCAACTGGATTTTCCGACGGTTTATGGTTCTGCCAAACAGGGCTGGATGAGTACAGAGGACTGGACAGAACCCACCGGAACAGTCAAACCTTTGTTGGATACAATTGTCGAACATATTCCCGAAGCCCCGCATAATGAAGGCCCTTTACAAATGCAGATAACGTCTTTAGATTATTCTAATTTTGTCGGACGTATTGCCATTGGTCGTGTCTTCAGAGGAGTGGTCCAACAAGGTGAAGATGTTCTTTTGCTTAGCAAGGAACATCCGCCTAAAAAATCTCGTATCAAAGAATTGTATGTCTTTACCGGACTGGGTAAAGAAAAAGTGGCAGAAGTACATAGTGGAGATATTTGTGCCATTGTCGGTTTACAAGATTTTGAAATTGGCGACACTATTACCGACACCGAACACCCTGAAGCATTGGAACGGATTGCCATTGACGAACCGACCATGAGTATGTTGTTTACTATTAACAATTCACCTTTTTTCGGCAAAGAAGGTAAGTTTGTTACTTCAAGACATTTGCGGGACCGTTTGATGAAAGAGACTGAGAAAAATTTGGCACTTCGTGTGGAAGAAACCGATACCGAAGATAAATTTAATGTTTACGGACGTGGCATTTTACACTTATCGGTATTGATAGAAACCATGCGTCGTGAGGGTTACGAATTACAAGTCGGGAAACCGCAAGTTTTAATCAAAGAAATTAAAGGACAAAAACACGAACCTTACGAAACCTTAGTTATTGATGTGCCGGAAGCATACAGCGGCAAAGTTATTGAACTGGTCACAGGTCGTAAAGGTGACTTGCTGGCTATGGAACCCAAAGGTGACGTGATGCATTTGGAATTTGATATTACCTCACGTGGTTTAATAGGCTTGCGAAATAGTATATTGACGGCTACAGCCGGAACAGCTGTTATGAACCACCGTTTTAGGGAATATGCACCCTACAAAGGTGAGATAGCCGAGCGTAACAAAGGGGCTTTGATTTCTATGGATGCCGGAAAAGTTTCTGCTTACTCGTTAGACCGGCTGCAAGACCGTGGTCGTTTCTTTGTCGAACCCGGTGATGAAGTTTATATAGGACAAGTGGTCGGGGAACATACGCGTGACAATGATTTGCCTGCTAACCTTACTAAAGGTAAAAAAATCACCAATATGCGAGCTTCCGGTACTGATGAAAGCATGAAAATAGCTCCGAAAATACAATTTTCACTCGAAGAAGCCATGGAATATATCCGTGATGATGAATATTTGGAAATCACCCCTCTAAGTTTGAGAATAAGAAAGATAAAGTATAGAGATTAATTGAATGTTAGTAAAGTTTATAGAGTTATGAAGTTCATAAGGTTGCAGCTTGTTATTTCGAACTTCGTGAGAAATCTCTCATTTTAAATCCCAAAAATATTGTAAATTTGCAACATTATATTAAAAGTTAAATTATGGCAAATACAAAATTAGTTTGGAAAGGCAATATGCAATTTGACGCCTATACTGCCGGACAAGATGAGCCTATACATATTGAAGCGGAAGAAAAATTTGGCGGTATCGGCTATGGTTATCAACCCAAGCCATTGATGTTAGTGGCACTCGCAGGTTGTACGGCATTAGATGTAGCATCATTGATGAAAAAGATGCGTATTGATGAAAATGTGTCCGATTTTACGGTAGATGTTGATGCCCATATGACCGAAGAACATCCTAAGTATTTTGACAAAGTGCATGTGGTTTACACCTTTAAAGGTAAAGACTTGAATCGTGAAAAACTGACTAAGTGTGTAACTTTGTCAGAAAGTCGTTACTGCGGTGTCTATAAAATGTTTAGAAGTTTTGCCGAAGTGACTTATGAAATCAGGTTTATCGGAGATTAAGTTAAACAAGAAAAAATATAAATCGGCAAACTCTATATGGAATTTGCCGATTTTTTTTGTATTTTTATCACAAAATAAAACTATGCAAGATATCAACACCTATTTATCAAACCATAAACAGCGTTTATTAGACGAGTTATTCAACTTATTACGAATACCGTCTGTAAGTGCCGATCCGGCTTATGTTGCCGATGTTGAAGCAGCAGCAAATTTTATAAAAAATGAAATGGAAAAAATCGGGTTGGAAAACGTTTCTATAGAAGAAACACCGGGGTACCCGATAGTTTATGGCGAAAAGATTATTGAGCCAGCCTTACCAACTGTTTTGGTTTACGGTCATTACGATGTACAACCCCCCGACCCTATTGAATTGTGGGAATCTGACCCATTTGAGCCGGTCATCAAAAATACGGTCATTCATCCTGAAGGTGCTATTTTTGCCCGCGGCGCTTCCGACGACAAAGGACAAATGTTTATGCACTTGAAAGCCGTTGAATACTTATTGCAACAAAACCAATTACCCATCAATGTCAAATTTATGATTGAAGGCGAGGAAGAAGTCGGTTCTCCGAGTTTGACTTGGTATGTTGCCCGCAATCATGATAAATTAAAAAATGATGTGATTATCATTTCGGATACCGGTATGATTGCCAACGATGTTCCGGCAATTACAACAGGCTTACGTGGGTTATCTTACGTTGAGGTTGAAGTTACAGGACCCAATCGTGATTTGCATTCCGGACTGTACGGTGGTGCAGTAGCCAATCCCATCAATATTTTGACTAAAATGATAGCACAGCTAACAGATGAAAATAATCATATCACCATTCCGGGATTTTATGATAAAGTCAAAGAACTATCTGCGGAAGAAAGAGCTGCTATTGCTAAAACCCCATTTGATTTAAAGCAATATAAAACCGAATTGGGTATTGATGCCGTTTACGGAGAGTCCGGATATACGACACTTGAACGTCAAAGCATTCGCCCTAGTTTAGATATCAACGGAATTTGGGGCGGTTATACCGGTGAAGGTGCCAAAACCATCATTCCGTCCAAAGCTTATGCTAAAATCAGTATGCGTTTGGTACCGGATCAAGATCCGGAAGAAATTCCCGGTTTATTTGAAAGTTATTTGAAACAATTGGCACCTGATGCTGTTAAAGTGAAAGTGACCAATCTGCATGGTGGCTATCCGTACGTAACACCAACCGGCAGTCCGGGTTATAAGGCAGCAGCAAAGGCAATGAAACGGGCATTTGGCAAAGAACCGCTACCTATTTATTCGGGTGGTAGCATTCCTATTG
>WFZY01000014.1 GCA_015489265.1 Flavobacteriaceae bacterium
CTACATCATCAGTTCATCACTTCCTCATTTCCTCAAATTATAGGCAGTAATATGATTTGAAGCAATAGATATTCATTAATGGCAAAAGTAACAGTTGAAGTAGATAAAATTCTCATTTCCTCAATAAAACCGGTCATTTCGATACATCCCGTCCCTACTTTCGTCGGGATCGCGACACTCAATGACCTATGCTCTCAATTCCTCAATTATTCTTTAACCATATAAGGCATATAAGAACATATAAGTTTTACACTCCACCACATCATCAGTTCGTCACTTCCTCATTCCTCATTTCCTCAAATTATAGGCAGTAATATGATTTGAAGCAATAGATATTCATTAATGGCAAAAGTAACCGTTGAAGTAGATAAAATTCTCATTTCCTCAATAAAACCGGTCATTTCGATACATCCCGTCCCTACTTTCGTCGGGATCGCGACACTCAATGACCTATGTTACCAATTCCTCAATTATCTTTTAACCATATAAGGCATATAAGAGCATATAAGTTTCACACTCCTCATTTCCTTAAATTTTATTAAGTAGGTATATAGTTTGAAGTAGTAATCAAATATCAAAGAATAAGATAATCTATTAAACCGAACTTTTAACTTTCAACTTTTAACTTTCAACTCGTACTTCCTCATTTCCACAAATTGAATGCAGAATTATAGTATGAAGTAATCAGTAGTCATTAAAAACCCAAGCGAATTATGAAGTAGGATAAATCCTCATTTCATCAATTTTAACCACGTATCGATATATTTTTGAGCGATAACTTTGTAATGGTGGTGTGTTTCTATAAACCGGCGGGCATTTTGTGAGATTTTTTGAATACGGTCGGGATTTTCAATTAATTCGGATAATTTTTTGACCACATCATCTTTATCCGGCAAAACATTTACTGCCGGCACATCATCTAAATGATAGTACTCAAAAAACTCTTTTTCGGCACCGGTCAAAACACATTTGCCTTTTGCCATGGCTTCCAAAGCATTAAAGCCCTGGTCGTACGAATAGAGTTGGTCAATAAAGATATGGGCAGCATCATATTGTTGGATATACTCGTCATAAGACAGGTTTTCGGCTAAAATAATATGGACTTTTCCGGTATATTTTTGTTTGATATTTTCAAGCGCTTCCAAGATTATATCGGACCCTTTTTTATAAAAACTCAAACGGTTAATGCCAAAGAAAATGTTAATTTTATAGTTGATTTTCAACGGATTAAATTTTATTTTATCCACATTAACAGGATTGGGAATCATTGGTAATGCCTTAGGATGTGACCGGTACGGAATGGCATAGTCTAAATCGGAAGGGATAATACCCAATACTTTTTCTACCACAAAATCATGTAACTTTTGATAAGCCGGTTGTAAATATTTATATGAATATCCGGATTCATTTTTTAATCCGGATCTTTTTTTAAACGGGTCTAAAATAGAATATCGCATCTTACCGGCATCATAATATTTTATGATATAAGTATCTTCTCCACAAGCCGATAAAAAAACCTTTTGATTTTGGTCAAACACTTTTTGGTAAAAAGCAATTTCGTCATCGGGATAAATGCCAAAAGCATCTTCATTGATTAATTGGACGACATCATAGCCGGTCAATTGCGGCAAAATTTTTAACAGATTGCGATAAACATCTTTTTTATAATGATTGTATCCGCTTATATGGTACACCAATTGCCACCATTTGTTTTGAAAAAAACGCTTTCTGATTTTGGACGACACATTGATATCGGACGGCAATTGCTTAAAACTATCTCCGGTTCCCACCAACAAAACCTGATGACCGAGTAGTTCCAAACCCTCTTTTAACGAATTATGTAAACGGCTGTATTCGCCCAATAGCAATATTTTCATAGAACGCAAAGATACAATAATGTTAATAGTAAAAAAATGAGAAATCTACATGATTGCAATAATCAAATATTATCCCGACAGCAGTCATAAATCATAGCATTAAAACGAAAAATAAGCAGATAAACAAATATACACTTTTAGCATAAATTGTAATATGTATCGGTTTGATATAAGTTAGAAACGCAATTGAATAGCTTGTAAATACCATTCAAATAAATCAATATCATCTTAAATAATGTCAATAAGTTTTCCAATTGAGATGATAATTGACACATAAAAATATGTAATTTTGCCGTCATGAGTCAAGCCAATTATTTACAAGAATTAAATGAAGCCCAACGGGCACCTGTAATACATAAAGAAGGACCACTAATGGTCATTGCCGGCGCCGGTTCGGGTAAAACACGCGTCTTAACCTATCGTATTGCCTACTTGATGGAACAAGGTGTGGATCCGTTTAATATTCTATCATTAACCTTTACCAATAAAGCCGCTCGTGAAATGAAAGAGCGTATTGCCGGCATTGTAGGACAGAGTGAAGCCCGAAATATCTGGATGGGCACATTTCATTCCATTTTTGCCCGTATTCTGCGCTCGGAAGCGGACAAATTGGGCTATCCGCGTGATTTTACCATTTATGATTCGGCTGACAGCTTGCAAGTGATTAAACAAGTTATCAAAGATTTAAACTTAGATTCTGATATTTATAAACCCAAGCAAGTTCAAAGCCGGATTTCCAAATTTAAAAACAATTTGATTACCGTTCGGGCTTATTTTAACAATCCGGAATTGATGGAAGCCGACTACTATGCCAAACGCCCCGAAATGGGGAATGTTTACCAACGTTATGTCGATCGTTGCTTTAGAGCCGGCGCTATGGATTTTGACGATTTATTACTCAAAACCAATGAGTTACTAACCCGTTTCCCGGAAGTATTAGCTAAATATCAACAACGTTTTCAATATATTTTGGTCGATGAGTATCAAGATACCAACCACTCACAATATTTGATTGTCAAAGCTTTGTCAAACCGGCATCACAATTTGTGTGTAGTCGGCGACGATGCCCAAAGTATTTATAGTTTTCGCGGTGCCAATATTCAAAATATTTTCAATTTTCAACGCGATTATCCGGAAGCTGAAGTCTATAAATTGGAACAAAACTATCGTTCTACCAAAAATATAGTCGGGGCTGCCAATTCATTGATTGAAAAAAACAAAGAACGCTTACCAAAAGTCGTATGGACAGCCAACGAAGAAGGCGAAAAAATCAAAGTTGTTCGCACCTATACCGATACAGAAGAAGGGCGTTTCGTGGCATCGGATATTTTTGAACATCAAATGCGATTGCAATTACAACCGAAAGATTTTGCTATATTGTACCGTACCAATTCGCAATCGCGCGCTATGGAAGATGCCTTGCGAAAAAAAGGAATTCCTTTCAGAATTTACGGTGGCTTATCATTTTACCAACGGAAAGAAATTAAAGACATTTTGGCTTATTTACGCTTGGTGATCAATCCCAAAGACGATGAAGCCTTGCGACGCATCATCAATTTTCCGGCACGTGGTATCGGCAATACTACTATGGACAAAGTTTTGCTCGCCGCCGACCATTACAAAGTCGCCTTATTTGATATTGTTGAAAATGTATCGAAAATAGACATCAAACTCAATCAAGGCACCAAACGAAAACTGGAAGAATTTGCCTTGAAAATCAGAAGTTTTCAAGCCCTTGCCAAAGAAAAAGATGCTTTTGAACTGACCGATTATATCATCAAAAATACCGGTTTGCTGCAAGAATACCGCAAAGATATTACGCCGGAAGGTTTGAGTCGTGTTGAAAACATTCAGGAATTGATGAACGCTATTCAAGATTTTATCGATGCCCAAAAAGAAGAACCCGATGCCGATATCAGTTTGACTTCCTATCTGCAAGATGTCGCCTTGTTTACCGACTTGGACAAAACCGATGATGACCCCAATAAGGTAACACTGATGACCGTGCATATGGCTAAAGGTTTAGAGTTTCCATACATTTATATAGTCGGTATGGAAGAAGATTTGTTTCCTTCGGGCATGTCGGTTAATACCAGAAGCGAACTCGAAGAAGAACGCCGCCTGTTTTACGTTGCATTGACCCGCGCCGAGAAAAAAGCCACCATTACGTTTGCCGAATCGCGCTACCGTTGGGGTAAACTTAATTATACCGAGCCCAGCCGTTTTATCAGCGAAATTGAGGATAAATTTTTAGAACGCAATTACAAAACATCGGATTTGTCCGGCAATCCTTTTATTGACAGCAGTATTTTTGGTGAGCCAAGCACCGGACAAACTAAAAAAACGCATTTTGAAAAGAAAAAGTTTCAAAATAACAAAAAACCGGTGATTAAAAAAAATCCGAATCCGATGCCTAAAAATCTGAAAAAAATAGCAGATTTAGACCCAAAAACCGGCAATGACAATCAAGATATTAAAATAGGCGATCGCGTAGAACACAGCCGGTTTGGTAAAGGGCAAGTTATCAATTTGGAAGGTAAAGGTTCTAATAAAAAAGCCCTTATCAAATTTGATAAGGGTGGTGAAAAAAAGTTGTTATTGAAATTTGCTAAATTGAAAAAGCTAACATAATTGGCATTACGATAAAATATATATTTGATAAATCTGTTTATTTGATGAATTGCGGATTTATTTCACTTTCATAGATATTGGTTCTTTGTTGATTAACTTTCTCTTCACAAAAATTTCTGCTTATAATTTAAGGAAATGAGGAATTATGCCGTTTCATTGCTTACTTGGCTCTTTCCTGTTTTCCGCACTGAGACACCATAAAATGGTATTTATTTTAACATTACTTTTTTCCATCGCCGCACGATTGCATCATATAGTTTACATTATCAGAACATTACAAACAAAATTACCATGCTTCAAATATAATAATTTTTCTATGCAATTTTTCTTGTCCTGTATAAAAAAACTGTCACAA
>WFZY01000015.1 GCA_015489265.1 Flavobacteriaceae bacterium
ATAATAAACCCAATATAGCTAAACAGCAAACAGATTTTATAGAAAAAACTTTAAAATCTGTAAAATTTTTAAAATAACCGATAATTTTGCGAAATGCCTTGCAAAAATTTAAAATATGAAAACAATAAAAATAATAATCATAAGCATTGTTCTTTTCGGGTATAATTTACACCTTAATGCACAAGATACACGAAAAGATGTCATCAAAATTGATGATTTACAAGATGCCAAATCCGATTCGGATGGCACGCAAAACGGTTCGTCTATTTTCTTGGGAATTAAAGCCGGAGAAAAAGATGATGGTTCCAATAATGAAAATATCGGAATTGGCTTTCATAGTTTGAGATTGAATCAATCCGGAATGGATAATATTGGTATTGGCAATTATGCCTTGCAAAAAAATTCTAATAATAATAATATTGGTATAGGCGCCAGAACGCTGTCAAATAATTTGACCGGCAGTAATAATATTGCCATAGGCGTCAATGCCGGACAATTTTTTCAAGGTAGAACTTTGAGTTCTTCTTTGAATAACAGTATTTTTATCGGAACTTCCGCCAAAGCTTATTCCAATACCGATGTCAATGAGATTGTCATTGGGAATCAGGTTATTGGTAACGGTTCCAATTCAATTACATTGGGAAATGACCAAAATCAAAAAACGATTTTAACCGGAAATGTTGGTATCGGTCTTAAATCACCAAAAGAAAAACTTGATATTGCAGGCAATCTGCGATTACTTAATGGTTTTGGAAACGTGCGCGTTATTTTAAACGGCGACAAAGGCAATTCAGAAGTAACTTATCAAAAAAACGGTAAATACCGTGGGGCAGTCGGTTATAATGTTGATAAAGATTATCTCTATCTGTATCAAGGTGGCAATGTCAAAATAAAAGGCGGCAGTATTAAGGTCGATAAGGAATTTCTTTATGACAAGCCAAAACAATATACGGCACAAATACCGAGTATCGCTTTTAGAAAAAATGATTTATTGGACAAAGACCGGATTAAGTTTTCAGATAATGGTATTGGCGTTGTGAGCGGTCTTGCTTCATCGGGGAATAACGCTATTGAATTAATGGCGCCGGTATCATTGCCACAAGGGGCTAAAATCGTTAAATTCCGTTTGGTTTCCGCTGCGGCTAATGCGGTGTTTGATGCGCAATTAATTACCCGAAAAGGATTGAGCAGACAAAAAAATATCATTGCCAAAATAGTCAGTAGCGGCACTTATGATGCCAGAGAAAACCAAGCCGCAGCTAATGGCGAAATAGTAGATAACACCCATAACCATTATTTTGTTGTGGTAAAAATAACGTATCCCAATGAAAAAGATTTTGCGGATTTTTTCGGGGTATTTGTCGATTATACTTTGGATAAAGTCAGCCGGTAGTTGGATATAAATTATCAAACGAAAGGGATAGATATCGTTATTGTTAAATAGTTTTACTTTTCCAAAGACCTGGTAGGTTTTAAAACCTGCTAGGTCTTTGGAATATATCACCCGCCAATCTTTTTCACTTTATAACCTTTATCTTTTAAGATTTGCACCACTTTATCCCGGTTATTGCCTTGAATAATGATTTCACCGTCTTTCACACTACCACCGACACCGAGTTTGTTTTTGAGTTCTTTGCCGAGTTGTTTTAAATCGGCATTGCTGCCTTCGAAACCCTTGATAACGGTTACAATTTTACCGCCACGCCCTTTTTTAGAAAAATGCGCTTCGAGATGTTGTTGATTAGGTGGTAAACTTTCAACCGGTTCTTCTGCTTCCGGCTGGTAGTCGGGGTTGGTTGAGTAGGCAAAAGATGCCAGCTGACTCAAATCGTTTAAAGTTTGTTTCTTTTTAGACATTTTTATTTGGTTTTAGTCATAAAAATTAATTCCAATACACGATATAATTCGGGATGATTTTGACGCAACTCATCCGGATTTTCAAAAAAAGAAACGCCGGATTCGGCAAAAAATTCGGCAGCATTTTCACAAGCATAATCACTTAATATGGAATCGTCGTTGCAAATTCGTTCTATTTCCTTTTGAATCAATTCTTTCCATGGTTTGATATAGACTTTCGGGATTAAAATATCCGGCACCCCGTCAGCTTCGCCATCTTCCATATCTATCAGGTGTAAAAATTCGTGAATGCCGGTATGCTTACCGTCAAAATCTTTTTCAAAACTTTTGTAAAGTGCTTTTTTTGACAGATACATTTTGTCTATCATACCGCCGTAACCGACCAAACCGTTGAGCAATGTGCCTTGGGGCAGCATAGGATGATTGATGGTAAAGGCATCCGGGAATAAGTAGATGGTTTTTAAATCCCTGTAATACCAATTTGAAAACCGGAAAACCGGAATAATAGCACTGGCAGCAACTAAAACCTTATCAAAATCATTGATATCTGTTTCGACGCCTTTGATCTCATAATCAAGTAAAAAACCGGAAATTTTAGTTTCAAACAGCCGTTTTTCTTCGGCAGGGAGTCGATTGTAAAACAAGACTTTTTCTTGTAAAAAATTTCGCCATTCCGGTTTGAAATTTTTAATAATTTGTTTTTTACGCTGCAAGTTTTTATAATAAGGATAAAGTATATCCCGGCTTATAAAAAATAGGATAATCAAAAAAATATCGAAATATAATTGCATGATTAAACAACCGTTTAAAGTGATTTTTGAATCACTTTAAACGGTTTATATTAAGCGTCAATATTGGCGTAAATAGCATTTTTCTCAATAAATTCACGTCTAGGCGGCACTTCATCACCCATCAGCATTGAGAACACACGGTCGGCTTCTGTGCCGTTATCAATGGTAATTTGTTTCAAAATGCGACTATCGGGATTCATCGTGGTTTCCCAAAGTTGTTCGGCGTTCATCTCACCCAAACCTTTGTAGCGTTGTACGTGGGCGCCTTGACCAAATTCTTCAAGTAGTTTGTCCCGTTCTTCATCAGTCCAAGCATAAGCTTTCTTTTGTCCTTTTTTGACTTGGTAGAGCGGGGGTGTAGCGATATAAACGTGGCCGTTTTCAATCAATTCGCGCATATAGCGGAAAAAGAAGGTCAAAATCAAAGTGGAAATGTGGCTACCGTCCACATCTGCATCGGTCATGATGATGACTTTATGGTATCGCAATTTTTCAAGGTTTAAAGCTTTGCTGTCATCTTCGGTCCCTATGGTTACACCTAGTGCCGTAAAGATGTTTTTAATTTCTTCATTGTCAAAAACTTTGTGTTGCAGGGCTTTTTCAACGTTTAAGATTTTACCGCGCAGTGGCAAAATAGCTTGAAAATTCCTGTCACGACCTTGTTTGGCCGTACCGCCAGCCGAATCACCCTCAACCAAGAAAATTTCACATTTTTCGGAATCGGTTTCCGAGCAATCGGATAGTTTTCCCGGTAATCCGGCGCCGCCCATCACGGTTTTGCGCTGCACCATTTCACGGGCTTTTTTAGCAGCATGCCGGGCTTGGGCTGCCAAAATTACTTTGTCAACAATAGCTTTGGCATCTTTCGGATTTTCTTCCAAATAATTGGTTAACATTTCCGATACAGCTTGGCTCACCGGCGCACTGACTTCACGGTTGCCGAGTTTGGTTTTGGTTTGTCCTTCAAACTGCGGTTCGGCTACTTTTACCGAAATAATGGCTGTCAAACCTTCACGGAAATCATCGCCCGAAATTTCAAATTTGAGTTTATCGAGCATACCGGATTTTTCGGCATATTTTTTTAAAGTGCTGGTTAAACCACGTCTGAATCCGGATAAATGTGTTCCGCCTTCGTGTGTGTTGATATTATTGACATACGAATGGATGTTTTCGGTATAAGATGTGTTATAAATCATGGCGACTTCAACCGGAATGCCGTTTTTTTCACCTTCCATACTGATGACATCGTTGATGATAGGTTCGCGATGGGCATCGAGAAAACGGATAAATTCTTTTAAACCTTCTTTACTGAAAAACTCGTCATGAACATAGTTCCCTTTTTCATCTTTTTGACGTTTGTCGGTAATGGTGATAGTGATACCTTTGTTTAGAAAAGCCAATTCGCGCATGCGCAAAGCCAAGGTTTCGTAATCAAATTCTATCGTTTGTTTAAAAATCTCTTTGTCGGGATGAAACTTGACATA
>WFZY01000016.1 GCA_015489265.1 Flavobacteriaceae bacterium
CAATGGTTTAAAGTTTTGATGCCTACCGCAACGATAAATTGGATTTTATTTATTTTTACGCTTTGGATGGCAACCGGTATTTGGTTGATAGCTTTTATGAAAAATACTAAAAATGCCTGATTATAAAGAATTTAAGTTCGTCTTGGAACAGCCCGATGCAACCAGGGAAATTTTGATTGCGTTATTATCACAAGCCGGTTTTGAAGGTTTTGTAGAAACGGATGAAGGTTTTTTGGCTTATACCAATCAAGATTTGCTGCCGGAACAGATTTTGGCATCTCTAGACATACCTTATCAATACACTACTAAAACAGTTGTTGCACAAAATTGGAACAAAACTTGGGAACAACAGATAAAACCCTTGATAATCGATAATCAAATTTATATCAAAACATCCTTTCATCCCGAGAAACACTATCCTTACATTATTACTATTGACCCTAAAATGAGTTTTGGAACCGGACATCACGAAACGACTTATTTGATGATCCGGCAAATGCTAAATATGGATTTTACCGGTAAATCGGTCGTAGATATGGGCGCCGGTACAGGGGTGTTATCTATTTTAGCCGAAATGTTGGGTGCTACCGAAATATATGCCATTGACAATGATAAGTGGGCATATGAAAACATGCTCGAAAATTTTGAAAAAAATAACACATCACAGATAAAAGCTTTTCACGGCGATGCGCAAATTTTGACACAATTGCCACCGGTTGATATTTTCTTGGCAAATATAAATCGCAATATTTTGCTCAATGATTTGGCAGCTTATAACCAACGGTTGAAACCGGACGGACAATTGGTTTTAAGCGGATTTTATACCGAAGATATGCCGCTTTTAGTTGAAGCTGCCGAGCAAAATGGTATGGTGTTTGAAGGTCAAATGCAAAAGAATAATTGGGTAAGCTTAAAGTTTAAGGTTAATACTTCGGTAAGCTCAATAACTGAATATAAATCTGATATCTGAAATAATTTTTTCTTTGAATTTCTCAAATATTTGATAAAGTTTTCAATGCTGAAAGAACTTTTAATCCGATTAACCGTTATTTCAAAAAAAATATTTATTTTTAGACCTTGAAAAAGTTTGTTTTATGACCGAAAAGCATTTACCTAAACAAAAATCTCAAAAGATTGAGACACAACTATACAAAATTGTGTTATACAATGATGATGTCAATACGTTTGATTTTGTGATTGATATCTTGATGCGCTACTGTGGTCACACACTTGATCAAGCAGAGCAATGTGCACTTTTAACCCATTACAAAGGTAAAAGTATCGTTAAAAAAGGTACTTATGACAAACTCAAACCTATCGCTTCGGCACTATTAGATCATGGTTTAAGTGTCGAAATAGAATAATAAAGACATATATTTTTATGCTTAAAATACACACACAATATGCATTTTCTTTAAAATCGGCTCTGTTTTTTGGGTTGTTTTTGGTTACTATGGCTATTAGTGCCCAAAATTTTATCATACATAAAGTTGAAAAAGGACAAACTCTGCGTGATATTGCCAAAATGTATCAAATTGCGCCATCGGATATTATCAAAGTGAATTCCGAGCTAAGTTCCGGCACTCAATTGACGCCCGGACAAAAATTACTGATTCCGAATAAAGAAATTGCTGCACAAAAAGTTGATAGTGTCAAATTAGGCGAAAAACCTATTGATTATAAATATCATACGGTTGGAGAAAACGAAACTTTATTCAGTTTATCCAAACAATACCATTCCAAGATAGAAGATATTGTGACGCTTAACCAAGTGGAAGGTTATGACATCAAGCTGGGGCAAATATTAATTATTCCCATTTTTGCCGATAAAAATGCCCCCAAACAGATTGATACCTTAAAATATACATACTATACCGTGCAGCCCAAACAAGGGAAATGGCGTGTGGCTTATGATCACGGTATCACTATTGATGAATTGGAACGATTGAATCCAGAGATTCAAAATGAAACACTTAAAGTAGGGCAGAAGCTGGTTGTGCCAAGATTTATCACAAGTAAAGAACCGGTACGTGATACGGTACATTTTTATTATCACGATGTCCAACCCAAAGAAACTTTGTACAGTTTGTCTAAACAATACAATGTCAGCATAGACGATATCAAAGCTGCCAATCCTGAGATGTTGACAGAAGGTCTTAAGTTCGGTCAAACCATCAAAATCCCTAAAAAAGGAAATCTCTCGCTTAGCAATATCAGAACATGGAAGACTGATACTTTAAATATCAAACCACCTGAACGTATTAAGGACTCTGTTCACGCAGAAGTTTTTGCAAATAAGCCCGTTAAAATCAATCTGCTGGATAGTATGCGGCTGGATAAATCGTATAAAATTGCGATTTTGTTGCCTTTTAAATTGAAAAATTTAGAAACCGACACTGATAATCTTTGTCAAGATTTGACTCAAAACAAGATTTTAAATTATTATTCCGGGATTAAATTTGCTATTGATTCTCTTAAACAACTCGGTTTGAATGTACATTATGATGTATTTGATACACAGGGTTCACCTTATGTTACCGGCAAAATATTAGAAGTAACCGATTTGACCGACTACAATTTTGTGATTGGTCCCGTCAAAAAAGACAATATTGAAAAAGTGGCTCACTATTTGGAATTTGATAATACGCCCATCGTGGTTCATAATTATAAAGGCGATAAGAAATTTCGTAATTTGGTAGTCACCACTTCCAAAGAACAAGATTTGCAAAACCATGTGATTCAATATATTAAAGAAAATGCCGACAACAAAGTCATCAATATTATTTATGATCCGCGTAAGAAAGCTTTGGCAGATACTTTGGCTGTACGTTTGGGCTTGCCGGTAGTTAAAATTGCGGGTAAGAAAACCAAAAAAGGATATTCCATATATGCCGATGATATTAGAAAAGTCATGGATAAACAAAAAGAGAATTTTGTTATTTTATTATCTGATGACGATTCGTTTATTTTTTCGGTTTTATCGACCCTAAATTCACTCAACAAAAATAAAAATATCACTTTATTTACGATAGATGATAAAAAATTATATGAAGATGCTGCCAATGACAGAATGAATGTATTCTTAGCAAATCTAAATTACCATTTTGCTTCCAAAATGCTGCGATTAATTAATCCCGAGTTGGCAAAAGCATATAAAGAACACTATAAAACCTTACCGGATTTTACGGCAGTTAACGGTTTTGACACGACTTTTGATTTGTTGGTAAGAGCTGCCAATGCTGACAATTTGTTTGAAGGATTGCAAAAAATCGGGCGAACCGAGCAAACTTCCAAAATCTATTTGTACCGTCATACCCCTGACACCGGATTTAATAACCAAGCCAGTGTAATTTTAAAAATAAGTCCGACGCTTGATTTGCAAAAAGTGGAATGATAAACAAGAGTCGTTGGTTTTATATCTACATTTTTGATTTTAAAGCTTTAAGATAAGC
>WFZY01000017.1 GCA_015489265.1 Flavobacteriaceae bacterium
AAGCTGCACATTGGTAATATTTATGCAATTTTGAAAATAATTTAATAATTTCATGAGTTTTTACAATTGTAATATTGATATTTTTTGTAAATTTGACTAATATTAAATTACAATTGTAAATTATGAAAAACATTAGTGAACGTGTTCAGTTTATCCTAAAACATTACAATTTAACGGCAGGTAGTTTTGCTGACAAAATGG
Source organism: Flavobacteriaceae bacterium (assembly GCA_015489265.1). GTDB lineage: Bacteria > Bacteroidota > Bacteroidia > Flavobacteriales > Flavobacteriaceae > WGBX01. Next base: position 202 of record WFZY01000017.1, read on the forward strand.
GAATTCAAAAAAGTAGTATCTCTCACCTACTCTCCGGTCGTAATAAACCATCCTTTCAGTTTTTATCAAAATTGGTAAAAGCTTTTCCTGAAATAAACTTAAATTGGTTTATTACCGGTGATGGCGATATTTTTAATCAAACTGAACAAAATATCGAATATGCAAATCTCAAGCATTTGGATAAACAACCGGAAAAGCTTGATAGAAGAGTTGAAAATGAAATTTCTGCAAATAATATGGAACAGAAAGCTTTGGAACCAAATAAATTGGTAGATGAAACCGGTTCAAATGCCAATATGGTAGAAAATATCATTATGGTCTATGCCAATGATACTTTTAAAATTCTTAAAAAACAATAGTGACGGTTATGCCCGGTGTCCTTTATAGAAAATCAAGACATAATCGTAGCAATCAACTTGCGGTTTCCGGCATTGTTTCTAAATTCACACAAAAATATACCTTGCCACTGCCCCAAATTTAATCTACCATTGGTAATAGGAATGGTAATATCAGTTCCAATCATAGCCGCTTTGATATGCGCCGGCATATCATCACTGCCTTCTATGGTATGTTGATAGTATGGCATATCTTCTTTGACAATATCGTTAAATGCCGATTCCAAATCTTGGCGTACCGTCGGATCAAAATTTTCATTAATCATAATACTGGCGGAAGTATGTTGTATGAATAAATGCAATAAACCGGTTTGGGGTAACATCTCTCCTACTTCATCTATAATCAAATCTGTAATCAAGTGGTAGCCACGCGGAAAAACCGGTAAAATGATTTTCTTTTGTTTCATTGTAGTTTAATTAAATTTTAGCCGATTATAACCGAACAGTTTATTTTTTTTGATTTGTTCTGCAATTTCGTCCGGAACCAATATTTCCCAACCGGAAATACCCTTTTGAATTTTTTCGATTAATTCGCGATTATAAGTACTTAACAAAGTTTCGTCATAATCTGTAATATCGACAAATTTACCGTCATTCTTAAAATAATCAAACAAATCTTGCATCTCTTTGTCTAAACGAATATTGCGACTGCAAATAATTTGCTCTTGTGCTCTTTCTTTATATGGATAGATATATAATTTAATGTTTTTATTGAGCAATTTTCCCATCGCTTCCAAGATACCCCCACTCAAATGTTTGTAGTAATTTTTATCAAACAATTTGATTAAATGATTGGCACCGATAATCAAGCCCATACGCGCTTTGGTAAAACGTGAAAAATATTCTGATAAACGGTAATATTCTCTAAAATTTGTCACCATAACCATTTGATTTATAGAGCTTAACAAATTTACCCTATCTAAAAAATCTTTTTCATTGATTTGGTCCGCCCCGTTGGTCAAATTATCAAGTGTCATCTCTAAAATCAAATCAGTTTTATCGGGATTGACATCGGGTTCTTCTTTAAATTTAGCTAAACCTTTTTCGAGCATATCGAGTGCCAGTTTGGTAACCGGTCGGAAACTGCCGCGCAGCGCCAAAATGTTTTTCTTATACAATTCATCAGCCGGTAACAAGTTGTAGCCATCCGGTCCAAACATAACCGCATCGGTAAACCCGTTTTTAACTAACAACAAACTCATCAACCGGTTATCGACAAATGCAAACCGGGGTCCCGAAAAATTAATCATATCGATTTCAATTTTGTCCTTGTCGATATAATCGTAGAGCGATGCCAACAATTCTTTTGGATTGTCATTATAGTAAAATGCGCCGTAAATCAGGTTTACTCCCATTTTACCAAGTGTTTCTTGCTGGTGTTTGGCATCATTTTCGTGAAAACGGACATGCAGAATAATTTCGTTATATGCTTCGTAAGGACTTAATTGAAACCGGATACCAATCCAACCGTGTCCTTTAAATTTTTTAGCAAAATCGATAGTAGCCACTGTATTGGCGTAACTAAAATAAAAGCGGTCGGGAAATTGTTTACGGTCAATACGTGCTTCCAACAAGTTGATTTCATGCGACAACATTTTTTTCAAACGATTTTTGGTTACGTATCGTCCGTCGTCTTCTCTACCGTAAATAGCATCACTAAATTCTTTGGAATATGCCGACATGGCTTTGGCAATCGTGCCGGATGAAGCCCCCGCTCTAAAAAAATTTCGCGCCGTTTCTTGTCCGGCACCAATCTCTGAAAATGAACCGTAAATATTTTGATTCAGGTTGATTTTTAAAGCTTTTTGCATCGGCGTAGGTGCCGATTTGAGTTCAATATCCCCCTTTAATTTTATAGACATAGTCCAATTTTAATTTTTGCCAAAAATAGCAAAACTAATGCAATATGCTAAAATATTTTTTAATAATTTTCAGATGGCTTATCGTCTTTATTTTCAGTATTTTGTGGTATATCACTTTTATCCGGCGTTTGATCTTGTGCTGGTTTTACCAAATCTTGCGGCATGTCTTTAGTGGCATCAAAAATAATACGCAAGAGTTTACTTAGGGATTCTTCAATATCTTTAGTTTCTAATAAAATACTAATATACAGATTAGAATTTTTCAACGAACTCTCATCTTTTTGAATACGCAAAACTTGCCGGTTAATAATATCTTCTAAGTCGGCATCTAATTCGGTTGTTTTATATAGTTTACGCAGTTGATTAAAATCTCTGTTCACCAATGCTTTTTGCATGTCATTCATCAAATTAACCATAACATTTCTGATTTTTTCCAAATCTTGTTTTTGATCATTGGTTAATTCGCTATGCGTATTATCAACATATTCTTTACTCATTTTGCTGATAAAATGCATGGATTGAATTAAATCTTGAATTTTGTCTAACAATTTGATGTAATTGTTACTGATAATAATGTCTTTATCTTTATTGTTTTTAATGATATAATACAGCTTATCACGCAGTTTATTGCCTTGCTTATAAAGTTTTTTGACATTTTTATCATTCTTTTTCAGCAAATCTAAGTCATAAGCTTTCAAACCATCAATCGTATTGGCATACAATTTATTGATGTAGCCGATAACTTTATTGATATTTTTTAAGCTTTCGGCAATCAACAACTCGGTAGATTTTTGCTCGTCAAGTTCTTGTGTACCATTGTCAAAATCAAAGAATTCTTCTTTTTCAGCAGCGACTTCTTGATCGTGTTTACGCTGACTACGGTAGAGCATAAATAATTCCGCTATAAAGAAAATTATTGCCAAATAAAATCCGAATTTATAAATTAAAACCGCAAAGGTAAAAGCAATAAAAAATGCTGAGAGTGCCGTTAGAAACCAGCCACCTATAACGTTTAACACACCGGCTATACGGTATACGGCACTTTCGCGTCCCCAAGCACGGTCAGCCAATGATGCACCCATAGCCACCATAAATGTAACATAAGTAGTAGATAAAGGTAAGTGCATAGAAGTTGCAATTGAAATCAAGATAGCTGCCACCAATAGATTAACCGAAGCACGAATCATGTCAAATTCCGGCATATCTTTTTTGACCTTAATGGCAGGTGTTCTAAACCGGCTGTCAATCCATATTTGTGTGGATGCCGGTATGACAGCTGTAAATGCTTTGTTAAGACCTATTGACGCTTTAACAACTGCTCTGGAAACCGGATTGGCTTGAAATTTTTCATCTTTATCGCCCTGTGCCGATAAATCAATAGCCGTTTTGGCAACTTTTTGGGCTTTGGTAGAAAACCATAAAGTCAAAACCATAATAGTAGCAGCTCCAATCAAAAAGATTATAGGGGTTGGAACCTTGTCGCCTAAAACTGTCATCATAAATTGTGTAGCCGGCTGTCCGGAACTTGCCCAAGCTTCATATGAATTGTAACCGGCTATCGGTACCCCGATAAAGTTCACTAAATCATTGCCGGCAAATGCTAAAGCCAATGAAAAAGTTCCGAGTAAAATAATAATTTTTAAAACATTGATATTAAAGAATTTAACTAAAATATATGAAATCAAGGTCCAAAATATCAAACTTAAGCTTATTATATATAATGTATAATCGTGAATATAAGACTTGATGTCACCATAAAAATCTGTTCCTTTTAAACCTTTTAATATGATAAAATAAGTTATTGAAGCAATAGCCAGTCCGCTAAAAATAGATGTCGCAAGAATTCTTTTTTTAATATCGAACTGAAAGGTAAAGATCAAACGTGAAATATATTGCACAATAGCGCCTACCGTAAAAGCAATGACCACGGATAATAATATGCCGGATATAATTTTTAAAGCACTGGACGAATTGATATACAATGCAATATCCCCTAAATCAGCACCTTGTTGTAATGTTTTAACCAAGCCCACACCGACAGCGGCACCTAATAAATCAAAAACAATAGATACCGTGGTTGAAGTCGGCATTCCCAAACTGTTAAAAATATCCAGTAAAAATATATCTGCCAACATGACCGCTAAGAAAACCGCCATGATATCGTAAAATGTAAACATACCGGGATTAAAAATACCTTTACGTGCCACTTCCATCATCCCGCTTGAAAAAACAGCCCCGATAAAAATACCCAAACTGGCAGTAATCATAATGGTCTTAAAGGTAAAAACTTTGGAACCAATGGCGGAATTTAAAAAATTTACGGCATCATTACTTACACCAACGATTAAATCGATGACTGCTAAAAGTAATAAAATGATGACCAAAATAAGAAAGATATTCATAATAGTTGTATATTTATTTTGTCTATTCAAAAATAGAAAAATATCAGTATGCTAATGAATATTTTCATTTTTTTACGATTTATTTACATTGTTGTATGTAATCTATAAGTTTTGCAGTAGGCAGCCCCATAATGTTATAGTACGAACCTTTGATTTTTTTGATACCAATCAAGCCAATCCATTCTTGAATTCCGTAAGCACCGGCTTTGTCAAATGGTTTATAACGGTCAATATAATACTTGATGTCTTTATTTTTCAATTTTTTAAAATAGACTTCCGAAACATCGGCAAAGGTTAAAATGTCTTTTTTGGTACGCAGACAAACACCGGTTATGACTTCATGTTTTGTACCTGACAGTGCTTGCAACATTTTTTTTGCAGCCGTTTTATTTTTGGGTTTTTCCAATATTTGACCGTTTAAAACGACTATGGTATCAGCGGTTATCAACAGTTCATTTTTTTTTAACTTCTCATATGCCAATGATTTTTTGATAGCCAAATATTCCGGTACTTCGGAAGCGGGTAAAATATCAGGATAAGATTCATCGGCTTTTATCGAAACTGTCTTAAAATTCCAATCCATTTGTTGTAATAATTTTTGTCGTCGTGGGGATGCACTTCCTAATAGGATTTGATATTTCATGTTTTATTATTTTTTTGCTTGCGAATATAAAAAATAATTATGCTTATATGGTAATTGTAGGTATTAAATTGAATCAATAACAATGTCACCCCTTCGGGGTTCAATGGTATTTCTTATTGTCACATCTACAATCATATCACCCCTTCGGGGTTCAATGGCATTTCTTATTGTCACATCTACAATCATATCACCCCTTCGGGTTTTATTAGATGGTTTATTAT
>WFZY01000018.1 GCA_015489265.1 Flavobacteriaceae bacterium
ATGGAAAAAATTGCTGATGTTTTCCCTCCCGGTGTAATTAATATTATCCATGGTTTTGGTCCTGAAGCCGGAAAACCTTTAGCATCACATGCCGGAGTTGACAAGGTTGCTTTTACAGGAGAAACCACTACCGGACAATTAATTATGCAATATGCTTCTAAAAATATCAATCCTGTAACTATGGAACTGGGTGGTAAATCTCCCAATATATTCTTCAATTCGGTTATGGATGCTGATGATGAATTCCTTGATAAAGCTATTGAAGGAGCTGTTTTATTTGCATTTAACCAAGGTGAGGTATGTACATGTCCTTCTCGTTTATTAGTTCAAGAAGATATTTATGATGCGTTTATGGAACGCGTCATTGACCGTGTCAATGCGATCAAACAAGGCAATCCTTACGATACAGATACACAAGTAGGTGCGCAAGCGTCAAAAGATCAATTTGAAAAAATTATGTCCTATATCAAAATTGGTGAAGAAGAAGGCGGTAAGATTCTTACCGGTGGCAAGCCTGCCGATGTTGAAGGTGAATTTAAAAATGGCTATTATATCAAACCAACCTTAATAGAGGGGCATAATAAAATGCGTGTATTCCAAGAAGAAATTTTCGGTCCGGTCTTATCCGTTACCAAATTTAAAGATGAAGCCGATGCTATTGAAATAGCAAATGATACAATGTATGGTTTAGGTGCCGGTGTTTGGACACGTGATGCACATCAATTATATCAAATTCCAAGAGCCATTAAAGCCGGACGTGTATGGGTTAATAATTATCATGCTTATCCTGCACATGCTCCTTTTGGTGGTTATAAAAAATCAGGTTTTGGTAGAGAAACTCACTTGATGATGCTTGACCACTACCGTCAAAATAAAAACATGCTGATTTCTTATGACAAAAAGAAATTAGGATTCTTTTAACAAGTATTAACTGTTAACACACAATCGATTAGCTCATTAAAATGAGCTAGTCGATTTAAATTTAAATTTGCAACAATGGCATTTCAACAAGTAGCAATAACAGAAAAAGCGGCTGAAGTCGTTAGAAAAATAAAAGATGAATTTGGTGAATTGATATTTCATCAGAGTGGTGGTTGTTGCGACGGCACTGCACCAATGCTCTTTGAAAAAGAGGATATGTATTTAGATGATAGTGATATTCTTTTAGGACAACTTGAAGGGGTAAATTATTATATGAGTGAAGATATGTATGATATTTGGAAGTATACGCATATTACAGTAGATGTAACCGAAGGTAGAGGTTCAACCTTTTCTTTGGAAATTCCGTTGGGGTTGAGGTTTATCATACACTCACGTATCATGACCGGAGATGAAGCCAAATCATTAGGGCTTTCGGATAATATGCTCGATAAAAAATAGCTATAAAAATTAATAGTGTTTTTATATGGTTCAATTCTTTTTGAACCATTTTTTATTTGAAATACTTTAGATTAGACCGTAGATATTGTAATGATACTATCCATGAAATAGTACAATTCGTTGAACTATATTGAATGTTTAAGCGATATTAAAGACAATCTGCTATTTGAATCGCGACAACCGTCGCTATTATTTTTTACATTGATGATAAAAGTAATGATAAAATTAAAATTTCCTATCTTTATAACCTAATGGGCACCAAGCTACAAAAAACCGTTGATTTCGGTAGTTCCCAAGCCATCATGATACCGTACGATTGTATCACGTTCCCATGATACGAAAGCTTGGCATAGTAAATATTTTTTCTTAAACACGGCTTAATGTTTTTGAAAATGTTCTTGATACCACAAAGCCGGTACCAACAACAATAATAATAAGGGCTGTATGAGAAACCGACGGCTGTAAAACAAGAGTAAATAATGTCCGGTTTGGTAATTTTCTATTGACAAAAAGATAACTAAAATGCTTATTAAATAGCCGATTGTAAAAATAATTAAAAGAAATTTTAATAAACCGGACCGGTTAAAATACAAGCTTAAGATCATAATACTGATAACCGTATTGATCCAAAACCGGATACTGTCCGTCCAAATGATTTTAAAAATTGATAGTTTTGGAAATGATTCGGTTAAATAATCATGTTGAAAAAAATGGATTAAGCCGTCATCAAAATATGATTTTTCAAAGAACCGGATAGCTATCAAGAAAAAAACCAAAATTATGGCGATGATATGTTTTTGATAAACTTTAAGCATTGCATTTTTTGATAAAGATTATCCATAAAAAAACGACAAATCCATAAATCAATGCCGGAAAAATAATCCGATGTGCGACATCTTGATATGGAGGAAAAGCATACAATATATAGCCCAAAAGAACAATTCGAAACAAATTAAACACAAATATGGCGACACTACCTGCAAGCGCAAACATTAAGGTTCTTTTGATATGCTGTCCGAAACTGATGATAAAAGCCACAAACATAATGATAACACTCATGGCGGTGCAACCCTCTACAATACGAGCAACATATTGTCCGTGAACTATCAATTTAAGTCCGGGTTCCGTTTCAATCGGGATACTTTGCACATCCATACCGAAAAGCTTGTAGATACCGCTTACAATTTTACCGACCCAAAGAGTCAAATAATCCGTTTGATGTCGAAAAAATGACAAGTAATAATTATAGATTGCTACCAGAATGATATAGGTCAAAACAAACTTGAATATAAATTTCAGTGTCGGATAATATGTTTTAAAAATAGACATTACAGGTAAATGATTCTGTGGCAAATTTAGTGAGAATTGTTGAAAGCAAAAGAAATTGAAAAATAGCACCTCTTTTTGCTCAATAAACTTTGTGTAAATATTTGTTTTGAAAAACTAATTCCTATAATTTTGCGCCAAATATGACATTTTAATGGGGAACTTCCTTTTAATAAATGACTTAAATAATCAAAAAAACAAATCAGCAATTCATGAAAAACCTTTTACTTTCAGATTTTGACACCTATCTCGATACAGTTCCATTTTCAGATATCAAGCCCGAACATTTTAAACCGGCTGTCGAAAAACATATAATCAAAACACAAGAAGAAATTGATGCTATCATAAAAAATCCTGCTGAGCCGGACTTTCAAAATACCATCGAAGCATTAGAGTTCTCAGGGATGCATTTGGCAAGGATTCAAAGTATTTTGATGAATATCAATTCTGCTGAAACCAATGAAGCTTGGCAACGAACTACCGAAGAAGTTCTACCGGTTTTAAATGATTTTTATAATAACATCAGACAAAACAAAGACCTGTTTGAAAAGATTGCCTATGTTAAAGCGCATGCCAATCCGGAAGATTTAACGCCGGAACAAAGGATGTTGTTCGACAAAACCTATAAAAGTTTTGTACGAAACGGCGCCAATCTCAATACCGGACAGCAACAAAAACTGCGAGAGATTGACCAAGAATTAACCCGTCTCAAATTACAGTTTAACAAAAATGTACTGCACGAAACCAATAGTTTCGAGCTTTTGATTACTGATGCTAACGATTTAGCTGGCTTGCCCGAATCGGTTATTGAAACGGCTAAAGAATCAGCCAAACAACGTAACAAAACCGGTTGGTTGTTTACCTTGCATGCACCGTCTTATATACCTTTTATGAAATATCTCAAAAACAGAGATTTACGCCGGAAAATGGCATTGGCTTACGGCAGTCGCAGTTTTAAAAACGATGCTTATGATAACCAAAAAATTGTGTTGCAAATAGCCAATTTACGAAAACAACGGGCAACACTATTGGGTTATAAAACCTATGCCCATTATGTTTTAGAAGAACGCATGGCGGAACAGCCGGATAAAGTTTTAAATTTTCTCGATAGTTTGCACCAAGCTGCCCATCCTAAAGCACAGGTAGAACTGCAACAACTGAAAGCATTAGCAAAAAAAGATAGTATTGATCGACTTGAAAAATGGGATATTTCATACTATATGAATATCCTTAAAAAACAAGAATTGCAATTAGACGAACAAAAACTTAAAGCATATTTTCCTTTAGACAAGGTTTTACAAGGCGTTTTTGATATAGCCGGTAAGTTATACGGACTGAAATTTATAAAAACCGATAGAATTGACACTTATCACACCGATGTGCAAGTCTATGAAGTATATGATGAAAACGACCAATTCACTGCCATTTTTTATGCCGATTTTTTTCCTCGTGCCGGTAAACGGCAAGGTGCTTGGATGACCTCTTACAAAGGACAATGGCAGAGAAATAATCAAGACTCACGACCACACATTTCCATTGTTACCAATTTTACCAAACCTATGGCAACGAAACCGAGTTTGCTGAGTTTTAATGAAGTTACGACGCTTTTTCACGAGTTTGGTCACGCCTTGCACGGTATGTTGGCGCAAAGTCACTATCCAAGTTTGTCGGGAACTAATGTTTACTGGGATTTTGTCG
>WFZY01000019.1 GCA_015489265.1 Flavobacteriaceae bacterium
AAAGACCGTTGTTGTTTGGTCAAAAAATAGTCGGCGGCATCCAATAATACTTTTTTAGGCACCAAGCCGATAATTTCCGAACCGGTGACACGCACGCCACGCTTCCCGGCAGATTTCACCGTTTCATCAAAAACCAAATGTACCGGTGCGGCTTTAATGTCGGTAATATTGTAGGACACTTGCGCAATACCATATTCTTCAATAAACCAACCGATACCCTTTACGCCTTTAAATTTTCCCGGAATACGCACCGGTTTACCGTTTTTATCCAAGACTTTTTTACCGGTGATCGGATTGCCTTCACGTTTGATGCGTCCGGCTTCTCTGATATCAAAAGCTATGGCATTGGCGCGCCTTGTTGAAGTTGTATTGAGGTTGACATTGTAAGCCACCAAAAAATCACGAGCCGAAATAGCAATGGCACCGGATTGCGCCACTTCATCATCAAATGAATTGGGACCGAAATCAGGTTGCCAATCCGGATTTTGTAATTTGTCAGGTAAAGCTTCGTATTCACCGGCTCTGACATTGGCTAAATTACGCCGCTTTTCTTCGGTAGCGGCATTTTCATAAAAATATACGGGAATATGCAATGCTTTTCCGACACGTTCACCCAATTTCCGGGCGTATTCTGCCGTTTCTTCCATTGAAATATTGGCTATCGGCACCAAAGGACAAACATCGGTAGCCCCGAAGCGTGGATGTTCCCCTTTATGATGTCGCATGTCGATGAGTTCTTTGGCTTTTTTGATTAAGCGGTAAGCGGCTTCAACAACTTGTTCGGGTTCGCCTACAAAAGTAATAACCGTTCTATTGGTGGCTTTACCCGGATCAACATCTAATAATTTTACCCCTTCTACCGTCTCTACTTGACGGGCTATTTCATTGATTTTATTGAGATCGCGTCCTTCACTGATATTTGGGACACATTCAATTAAGCGCTTTTTCATAGGTTTATTTTTGGCTTAAAAATACATAAAATTTGTAATTTTTTTTATGTGTTTGACTTAAAAAAGTAAAAAAATTTTTTTTTGAATAATTTAAAAATCTTATATTTGCACTCGCAAGTAATTGCAGGACCCATAGCTCAGTTGGTTAGTAGCACCTGACTCATAATCAGGGGGTCGCTGGTTCGAGCCCAGCTGGGTCCACTTTTAACATTTTTAACAAATTATTTTTGTTGTTTGTAAAAATGTTATATATTTGCTTATTATACCTAAAATAAATTGCCTTATGAAAGGATTTTTCGCAACTATCTTAAATTTTTTACCGGTGTTAATATTTGCCGGTGGGCATCGTCCACCCACTCCGGTACGAGGACCGGCGCCCCCACCCGGATTACCAATTGATCAATACTTACTGTTATTGTTCATTATAGGAGTATTATTGATTTCGCTAAGTCCTAAATGGGTTAAAATAAAAAAATAATTACTATAAAATATATAAAAAGTCCGAGTTTATTCGGACTTTTTATATTCTCTTAAACGGGTAATTAGTGCTTTTGTTGATTTATCGTGTGAATAAGTCATACTATTAAAATCTTCTAATATTCTATTAGCTAAGCGTTTGCCAAGTTCTACACCGAACTGATCAAAAGCGTTAATTTGCCAAAGCCATGCTTCAGTAAAAGTTTTATGTTCGTAATAAGCCAGCAAACTTCCTAAACTTTCCGGTGTAATTTCGTCTAATAAAATAGTCGTTGAAGGACGGTTTCCTTCAAAATGTTTATAGGGAATATCATTAGCATCACCAATCATTAAAGCTTCGGATTGTGCTATCATATTGGCAAGTAACATCTTGTGGTTTTCTTTAAATCGGGTATTTTTATTGTTTATTTCTGCAATAAAATTAACGGGAACTATTTTGGTGCCTTGATGTAAAAGCTGAAAAAATGAATGTTGCGCATTGGTTCCGATATTACCCCAGACAATATTACCGGTTTGCCAAGCCACAGGTTCATTTGACAAAGTCGTAGATTTACCGTTACTCTCCATTATCAGTTGCTGCAAAAAATCCGGAAGATATTGTAATTTGTCGGCATATGGAATGTATGCTTCAGTTTCAAAACCATATAAATTATTGTATAAAATGGTTAAAAATGCAGCAATAGCCGGTAAATTTTGATGAAAAGCTTCAATTCTGAAATGCTTGTCCATTGCATAAGCACCTGCTTTTAATTTTTGATAATTACCATATCCAATAGCCAAAGGGATGGCTATTCCGGCGGGACTCCACAGCGAATAACGCCCCCCAACCCAATCCCACATCGGGAAAATATTTTCCGGTGCAATACCAAAATCTTGAGCTTTATCTATTTGTGTACTAACCGTCACAAAATGCTTGGCAATAACATTTTTACCAAACTGTTCGATGTATATTTCTTGAACTTTACGGGCATTGGTTAGAGTTTCCTGTGTAGAAAAAGATTTGGATACAATGACAAATAAAGTCGTTTCCAAATTTATTTTATGCAATAATCGGTCTAATTCAAACGGGTCGATATTGGATAAAAAGTGGATATTTAGATGATTGCGATAATCCGAAAGCGCTTTTACGACCATTTTAGGTCCCAAATCAGAGCCGCCGATACCAATATTTACGACATCGGTTATGGCTTTACCATTGACACCTTTCCATTGTCCGGAAATAACTTTACCGGTAAAAGATTTTATCTTTTCTTCTGCCTTTCTAATTTCAGGAATGATATTTTTTCCCTTAACTTTAATAGGTTGGTCATCCGGTTGTCGTAGGGCGGTGTGTAAAACAGCACGCTGTTCGGTTTTGTTGATCAACTGTCCGGTAAACATGGCTTCAATTGCCTGACGCGTTTGTATGTCATCAGCTAAACCGGCAAAAAGATTAAGCATTTTTTCGTCCCAACGATGTTTTGAAAAATCAAAATAAATGCCGTTAAAATCGAATGTAAAGGTTTTTAAATGTTCCGGATGGTCAAAATTGGAAAGTATCCGGTTATTTTTAATAGTTTCAAAATATGTTTTTATGTTTTGCCACGAATTTGTTTCAAAAGCTTTCATTATTGGTTATTTGATGATATGGTTATTTGGTGATTTGAGAAATTGAGGATTTTGTTGATGTCGTTTCGAACCTAGTAAAAAATCTCTGTTTCTATATAAAGATTTCTCAGTCGTTCCTTCTTCGAAATGACAGAAGTTTCATTCGTTTGAACACTCAACTACCTTTGTTTTTACTTCACATATTATTAAAATACTTAAGTTACTTTCAACTTGTAACTAATTCACGCGTTCTATTCTGGCACCCAATTTGTTTAATTTCGCGTCAATGGCTTCGTAGCCGCGGTCAATTTGTTCGATATTATGAATCACACTTTTGCCTTCGGCAGACAAGGCAGCAATCAATAAAGAAACGCCTGCTCTGATATCAGGCGATGTCATTGTTGTGGCTTTTAAGGGTGTTTTATGGTTTAGCCCGATAACGGTTGCGCGGTGTGGGTCGTTTAAGATAATCTGAGCGCCCATATCAATTAATTTATCAACAAAAAACAGACGGCTTTCAAACATTTTTTGATGTATCAATACCACGCCTTCCGCTTGAATAGCCGTTACCAACACAATACTCAATAAATCGGGGGTAAATCCGGGCCAAGGGGCATCAGCTACCGTCAAAATTGACCCGTCCATAAAGGTTTGTATGGTGTAATGTTCTTGCACCGGAATATAGATATCGTCATCACGGCGTTCCAGTTTGATACCGAGTTTTTTAAACACACGGGGGATTTGCCCCAGATTTTCCCAACTGACGTTTTTAATGGTAATTTCAGAGCGGGTAATAGCTGCCAAGCCAATCCAAGAGCCAATCTCAATCATATCGGGCAAAACGCGGTGTTTGGTGCCGCCGAGTTTTTCAACCCCTTCTATTGTTAAAAAATTAGAACCGATACCTGATATTTTTGCGCCCATCCGGTTGAGCATTTTGGTCAATTGTTGGATATAGGGCTCGCATGCAGCATTGTAAATAGTAGTTTTGCCTTCGGCAAGCACAGCAGCCAAAATAATGTTTGCGGTTCCGGTAACCGAAGCTTCATCAAGCAGCATATCGGCACCTTTGAGTTGCTTAGCAACCACACTAAAAAAGTGTTTATCTGATTCAATTTTTAATTCGGCACCGAGTTTGATAAAACCTTCAAAGTGTGTATCTAATCGGCGACGCCCGATTTTATCACCGCCCGGTTTGGTCATATAAGCTTTTCCGAAACGCGCGAGTAAAGGCCCCATTATCATAATGGAACCGCGTAAACCACCGCCTTTGGTTTTAAATTCTTCGGATTGCAAGTAATCCAAATTCAAATCATCGGCTTGAAAAACATAAGTTCCTTTAGATTTTTTCCGGATTTTAACACCAAGATTACGCAGAATATCAATCAGTTTATTGACATCGACTATATCCGGTATATTTTCGATTGTAACTTCTTCATCGGTCAATAAAACCGCACTAATAACTTGCAGCGCTTCATTTTTGGCACCTTGTGGAATGATTTCGCCTTTAAGACGGCGTCCGCCTTCAATGATAAAAGAACCCATTAATTACGTTTTTTTCGATAATTTTTTTGTTTATAATGACCATTATTGTTTTTACGCTTTTTGACCAATTGACTGGCATCACGCAGTTCGTATTCTCCGGCTTTCAAATCGATTTTACCATTGGACAAAATACGCAAATGTTCAAAAATGACTTCATCACTAACCGTATCTTTATTCCAAGTCAAATAGTTTTTCTTCATGTGATTGGCAATGGTGCGAATCAACAAATCTTTGAGTTCGCCTTCTTCCCATTGAACCGCTTCGTCAATCATTTTTTTGATAATATGTCCATAATATCTAAACTGATAACCTTTTTTGGGATAAGGTAATTTTTCGGGACGGGCTTTTAGTTTTTCGGGACTTGGTTTTGGAAACGGCGAATCGACATCCAAATCGAAATTTGCCATGATAAACAAGTGATCCCATAGTTTGTGTTGAAAATCCGGCACATCACGCAAATGGGTATTTTGTCTGCCTAACAAATTGATAATCGCACGGGCATTTTTGTTGCGTTGATCACGGTCTTCAATGGTTTTCAGATAGTTGACCATCTCATGAATATATCGCCCGTATTCGGGAATAATCAATGGCTCTCTATCGGTATTGTAAGTAAATTTTCGTTCTTGCATATTTTTGTAATTGGTGATATGGTTATTTGATGAATTGAGGATGTGTTTTCGCCTTTGAACTTAAAGCGCTACTAAACCGTCTATGCCTTCCATAGATTTGTACCGATTAATCACGGCATCCGGATTTGCTTCTTCCGTGACAACGGTAATGCTGACATATTTACCGGTCTTTGAGTAATTCTTTTTCAAATCAATCTCTTGATTTCCAAAGCGTTGTTCTACTTTGGCAACATTATCATCTTGATTAGGCACGATAAATTTGTACATATATTTTGTCGGCCAGTCCGTGTTTTTTTCCAATTCTTCTTTTAAGCGATCATAAAATGCCACTTTTTTTGCTGCTTGTTCTTTGGGTGTTGTTGGTTTATTTTCCGGTTGTTCTGACATAACTTTCATTAAATATTAAATACAAATATACAATTATTTGATGACAGAGAAAAATAGACAAAAAAATATGTTTTCAAAATTATTTATATTTGCAAAGCATGGTTAAATTGTTTAGACATCCGAACAAAAAACAAGTTAAAGGACAGCAATGTTTAAATTGTGGCACATCACTTAAAGGCGATGAAAATTTTTGTCCGAATTGCGGGCAGAAAAATGACAAAAGACGCGCCAATATTAAGCTTTTTTTTGCCGAATTTATAGATAATTTTGTGTCTTTGGATTCGCGCTTATTTCACACTATTAAAGCTTTGTTATTAAAACCTGAAATAGTACCGGACGCTTATATCAAAGGGCAACGCAAAACTTATATCAGTCCGTTCAGATTATTGATTATCAGTAGTTTACTTTATTTTGTCTTAAGCAATTCTATTGATTTTATTCAAAATTTTATTGATGACAAACAACAAGAATTACCGGTTAAAGACCAACAAAAATATTCGTATCACAAGGCGGTTGATTCCATTATCAAAACACAAAATTTGGTAAAGGTTTTTAATGCCGACACGGTTCCAGAAATAAAAAAAGACAGTATCTACAACGCTTTATTACAACTCAAATATAAGAATAACGAAAATGCCATAGATGAAGCATTATCGCCTATGGTTAAACAGACCGCATTGGAAAAAATCTTTTATCAAAAAAAAATACGTTATAAAAAACTATTTAAAGTCAAAAAAATAGATGCCCGAAAATTTGAGCATTATAATTGGTTTAAAAAAATTCAAATTTTCATTAATGTTTTGACAGATGTCCGGTATAAAAACGCCGGTTTTGATAAGTTTGCAGACAGTATGGGTATCAAAAAATCGAAACTAAACCGGCATTTGTTTAATAAAGCAAAGGTTATCCGTGATTTGAACAATGATGATATGAAAAAAGGACAACAAATAGAAAAGGATACAGTTTCCAAAATTTCCATTTCCTTGTTTTTTTGGTTGCCTGTCTTTACCCTGTTTTTTATGATATTTTTTGCCGATTTTAAGTATAACTATACCGAATTTCTCATTTTGGTATTTTATCTACAGTCAGTCTTTTTTATGTTTTTAATTTTGTATCTCATGATTGATTTAGTGACTGATTCAAAATGGGTCGTTATAAGCATTTTATCAGCATTTTTTGTGTATTTATGGATTTTTATCAAGCGGTTTTTTAAACAATCGTGGTTTTTGAGTTTTATCAAAACCCTATTTATTTCCGCCATTTACAGTATTATGGCTTGGTTTGGTTTTATGATTGTATTTTTCATAACATTGCTACTGACTTAATGTCTCAACCGGTTAAACATATTAACTGTCTCAATTGTGGTCGTCCGCTCAAAGGCGATGAAAATTTTTGTCCGTATTGCGGGCAGAAAAACGATGTACGTCCCTTGAGTATCTGGCTGTATTTCAATAATTTTCTGTCTAATTTTTTCAATTTTGACGGACGCATTTGGCGCACAATTATTTATCTGATTAAAGCACCCGGTAAAGTTCCGGCTGACTATATTTCCGGCAAACGAGTATCTTACAGCAATCCGTTTAAATTTTTGTTGCAAGTGAGTATTTTGTATTTTTTGTTAAGTGGATTGTTTAGCACTTTCTTTCATAAATCGACTTTAAAAATTGTTCATACCGATATAAGCGTATCTGAATCTAAAACGGACTATACAAAATATTTTGATTCCATTAATAACAAAACAAACTTTGTAGCACAATTAAAGAACCAAAGACTTGACAAGAATACAAAGGATAGCTTGTTACAAAATATAATAGAACACCAACCCAAAAATATTTCTTTTAAAAACGGAATAACTAAAATCGGGAATTTTAACTATGATGATTTACAAAATTATCTGCACCAAAAGGGTATTTATTATTCCTATTATCCTGTTGTTAAGAATACAGAAAAATTTGAAAATCTGGGTTTTCTTCCAAAAATACTTGAACTTTATAAAGTGGTAGGCAATGATGTTTACAAAAACATATCCGACCATGAAACACTACAAAAAATCGGAATTAAAAATACATGGACAAATCAATTAGCGGTTAAATTTGCCAAACGCATTTACTTATTGTTTAAAGATGCCGATTCGCGCAAACAGTTAAAAAAATCTATCATCTCCAAAATCAGTATGGCATTGTTTTTTATTTTGCCGGTACTGGCTCTGCTGTTTCAAGTTTTTTATCCGAAAAGGCATACTTATACCGAGACATTGGTCTTTATATTTTACGTACAAAGTGTCTATTTTTTAGTTTTACTGGCAGAACTCATCG
>WFZY01000020.1 GCA_015489265.1 Flavobacteriaceae bacterium
AATTTTATTACACACCGGCCGGTAAACCCGGCTTTGCAAGCGAAATCGTGCTGATGATCCGGTATCCGCAAGCGCACCGCGTGCGTGTATGGCACATCAAGGGAATGATTAACCTGCGCAAAATCTCCCTCCTGGCCCTGCAAACCACCAAAATAGACACCGACGTGCTTCGCGAGGCGGAGAAGAAGGTGGATAAGTAAAGCTAATTGTTGTGTTTTACGTTCAATGATCAACGTGTTACTTATATTCATTGATTCCATAGAGTATCTCTTTTAATTTGGAACCGTTGATCTCTACCGGACGATAGGCAATGTTAAATTTCTCTATGGATAGTTGAATATCGGATTTTAGTTTGGAATAGGAAGCCGGCAAAGCATTGCTGCATTGTCTTTCGTGTTCATAACTATTCAGGATGATAATAAATTTTTGATAATACTGCACGCCTTGATCAATAAAGGCATTGTATTGATTAATGAATTGTAGCAACCTGTCAATGGGAAAATTCAAATTGATCACCATACGGTTGTAGGCCGTTATATTTTCCGGACTTTCACTGAGCTTTTTCATTTTTTCAATATAAGCATCCAATTTACTGCGGACCGTCTCCCAATCGTCATTGTTACGGCAATCTTTTAAACTCACGTAATAGCCGATGGGTTTGGTATAATCTCTAAAAAGTTTTTCAATATCACCAATCATTTTTTGATTGGTTTTTTGCAGGAATGTGGTTTCAAAGTAAATGGTTTTCAAATCATTATTCATCCGTAAAGTAAAATCCAAAATACATTGGACTTCTTGCAATTTGGCTTCTTTCTCTTTGGAACTCAAACCGGAGTTGAGCAAATTCATAAACAAATCTATGGTGGATGTATAAATGTTTTGCCCCAATAAACTTGTGAGTTGAAGTTTATGTTTTCTATCCACCTTTTGTTTGATCATGTCTTTGACTCTTTCAAATTCGGGATAATTGTTGGGATTGGAGATTTTATTTATTTCATTGAAAGTTACCAAGGAAGAAAAATGATGGTCCAAACTCAAAACCCGGTCATACAAAATTTTGATAATCTCCAATCCCTTGATGTAGCGTATTTTTTGAATATTGGTTGTTTCGCTCATACTGAGCTCTAACAAAACATCCCTCAACCGGTCTTTCCGGATAAGTAGATTTACTTTTTCATCCAAGGTAATGGGTTTAGTTAAGGAGTCATTGATGTTGGTCAATTGCTTGTAAATTTCATTTTTTTGAAGCGTATAATGTTCCTTGACGTCTCTTATCTCCCTTATCATTTCATCCACTAGCCGGTTGACCGGATCCGGTGCATGCGCAAGAACCGGCCACATAAACCCGAAAAAGACAAGGGTTTGTATCCAAATTCGGATTCGGGATTTCATTTAAAAAAATTTACTTTTTTCCTTGACTGAAAATCAATTCGGTTTGTACTTCAAAAGTATTTTCCTTTTCAACCCAAGGATAACTTCCCTTTGGAATAAAAGCTTTCTCTTTGATACCGAGCATTTTGGCTAAACCGGAGGGGATTTCGGTTGTTTGCGTAAAGGTATATTGCCGCTTTCCGGTTTTACGATATTCAAATAGCAAACTTTGTTTTTCCTGTTCCGACAAACGTTTCTTTTCCAAAACAAAAACGAGTTGCTTTGCTTGGGCATCATATTGCAAAACGGCATTGTGCGCTTCTTTGGAACCGGCTTTTAGCCCGCACACATCCGAACCCACTTCACACGTTAGCCCCTTCCCGAACCTGACAATGGCATAGGCAGTGTTTTTTTCAGGTGGGGTAAAAGTTAAAGCAAGTAAAATGAGGATATTTATGAAGATAGTTTTCATACCGATAACTTTTGGGGTTAAACGAAAAAATGATATAAAAGGCTGCCCGAAAAATTTATCGGACAGCCTAAAATTTGCTTTTAAAAAGTGTATTCAAAAAAAGTAGCAGTATAAATCATACTGCCGGGTAAATAATATGCATAGGTTGCCGTTACATTAACCCCTGTTTTAATACCTTTACCGAGTACAAAAATTGTTCTAACACCCATATCCACTCCTATCATTGCATTCCTTTCCACAAAATCATTGTTTTTGAACTGAATGTACGACAACCCGAAAACCGGCTCAAATTTTAAGGGCTTATCCAATAACCCGTAATTGAAAAATAATCCATACTTATTGATCTGATACTTGCTATCGGTTTGTTTATTTTTCATAAAAGAGGATGCCGCCCCTAAATTGATTTGTAAATTGCCGGTCAAACGGTAACCTATGCTTCCTTGGAAAAATTCTCCAACGTCTTTCCCCAACCATTGTTCTCCGCCACTTATTTTGGTGGTGAACTTCGACTGAGAAAAAACCAATGAATACATTAAAACCATTACTAAAACGAATACACTTTTTTTCATCGTATTTTATTTTGTAATTGTATAAACAAAATTACTTGCGGATACAGAAGCAGAAACATTTCCATCAGATAACAAAAAACCCGCAACATCGGCTCCTGCCACTGCAAGCCAACGCAACCATTTACAACATTTACGTTTTTTCCCCGCCGTATTTCCAATATGAGTATTCCATAAATATAGTGAATGCCTCATAATTGATGTGCTTTCCAACAGCATTTTCCTTTCATTCTTAGGCAAAGATTCATCATTTAAAATTGTTTCTTCAATCTTTATAATAGCTTTATAAATTTGGTTGTACTGAACACTTTCTTCTTTCCCTTCTTTATCAATAATACTAAATAATTGCGTTAAATATTTTGTTGCATTTTTTGATACATTCACTTTACTTGCAATTCCTGCAAAATCAGATGACCCTCTGATTATTTCTTTAAGTAAACTTAATTGTTCTTGGGTTAGATGTGGTTTTGGCAATCCATATTTTTCACATAATTGGCTTGAAATATTTAATACTTCTTCTTCTGATAAATCTTTGTCTCCATAATTTTGAAGAAAATCCTTTACCACTTTATTATGGATTTGCCCAATCTTGTCATAGGGATTTGCGCTATTGGATTGAGCGGTTAATTGGTTAAAGAAAAGTACACTGAACAAAGCGATAATAATGTAGATAGCTTCTTTTCTCATAGCTCTAAATTTTTTAGTTAATACACGTTTTTGTTTTAGTTGATTTGAATTTGGTTGAATTTGATTTTTTGTTTTTCACATTCATCCGTTCAAAACGGAAGTTTTAGTTACTTTCCTAAGCTTTGACCTTGCGTGTATTAACCAAAAATGCTATCTTTACACCGCTAAGATCAAGCTTAGCACCGGGGAAAGCAAAACGGGCGGTTCCACAGGCACGTTTGCTTTCCCTTTTTGGTTTTATGGTGCTATGTCTTTTTCATAGGTATTCGATTTTTTTCGTTTCGTTTTTTGGTTTCCGCGCTCCAAGAGCGGGTGGAATTTCCCAAGCATTGCGCTTGTACTTGCCACGGCTTTTGCCATTACATTCCAATCTTGATACGAAAATAAAAAAAAAAAAAAAAGACCTGTCAAGTCTTTCAGTTATAAAGTTTTGTTAATGTATCGTTTTAAAAAATTTTCAATGTTAAGCCCGTGTATAAC
>WFZY01000021.1 GCA_015489265.1 Flavobacteriaceae bacterium
TCCGGATTCGGTACAAAATTTGAACCGAATGCACAAACTACAGGATGATATACAAAAACTACAAAGTCATTTTCGTTGGATGAAATTTTGAAATAAGGGTTATTTGGTTATTTGGTTAACTGGTTATTTGTTATCGGATGTTATTTCTAACAACACTTGTCATTTCGACTTTTAATTCATCTGCTCTTTCTACATCAGCTATAAAATTGTGCAATTATACTTGTTACTAAAAACTTTAACTTTCAACTTAAAATAAACTATATTTGCAAGAGATAATACTACAATATGAAAATAGGATACGATGCCAAACGACTCTTTCACAACACTACCGGATTGGGTAACTACAGCCGTGATTTGGTGCGTATTTTAGCAACTTATTATCCTGATAATCAATATTATTTATACAATCCTAAACCGGCAAAAGTCAACCGGATTCAGCTCAGCCCGCAGATGATCATCAAACAACCGAAAAATTGGTTAAGCAAAAAATTGCACTTCTTATGGCGTAGCCAATTTATAACCAAAGACATCAAAGCGGACCAATTAGATATTTTTCACGGATTGAGCGGCGAGTTAGCTTTCGGCATTAAAAAAACCGGTGTCAAATCCGTTGTGACCATTCACGATTTGATTTTTTTACATTTTCCGGAACTTTACAAACCCATCGACCGGAAAATATACACGGCTAAATTCAAATATGCTGCAAATAATTCCGATAAAATTGTAGCAATCAGTGAACAAACCAAAAATGATTTGGTTAAATTTTTTAAAATTTTGCCCGAAAAAATCAGCGTCATTTACCAAGGTTGTCACCAAGCATTTAAACAATCTTATTCAGAAAAACAAAAACAAACCCTTAAAGAGAAATACAATTTACCGGCAAATTTTATTTTAAACGTCGGGACTATTGAAGCGCGCAAAAATGCTTTTAGTATTGTCAAAGCCATAAAAGATACAGACTATCAACTGGTTTTAGTCGGTAGAAAAACGGCGTATTATAATGAAATACTCACCTTTATTAAACAACATGATTTGCAAAATCAAGTCCGGTTTCTCGAAAACTTGACATTAGAAGAATTAGCCATTTTGTATC
Source organism: Flavobacteriaceae bacterium (assembly GCA_015489265.1). GTDB lineage: Bacteria > Bacteroidota > Bacteroidia > Flavobacteriales > Flavobacteriaceae > WGBX01. The sequence continues at coordinate 1,094 of WFZY01000021.1, forward strand.
AACTTGCCGATATCTTTATCTACCCGAGTATTTATGAAGGATTCGGCATCCCGATAATAGAAGCCATGTTTAGCAAAACACCGGTTATAACCAACAAATACGGCGTATTTAAGGAAGCAGCAGGACCTGATGCATTTTATCTGGAAGATGTTAAAAATCCGGATGAAATCAGAGAAAAAATTCAGGAAATTTACCGGCAGTATCCAACGGCACAAATAGATAAAAGTTACCGGTATGCCATCGCCAATTTTTCTGACGAAGTTATAGCCCGCCAATATCACCAATTATACCAAAGTTTAATAGATGAAGCAAAATAAGTACAAAATAGGCATCATTCATTTTGATACGATTCATATCATCCCGCATTTTGTAGGACCGGTCAAAGCATTTTATAATGATCCCGACTTTGAAGTCGAGATTTTAACCCATCAAGGTCCAAATGATTTTTTATATGAATCATTGGCGCAACAAGCATTGCCCGCTAATCTAGTCAAAACATTGCCAACGTATTGGCATAGGCGTATTATTGAAAAAATAAAAAAGCGCAAAATACCCAGTCCGTTATACTTATTTAAAAAACACAAAAATAAACTTTTGAATGACTATGATGCGTTGATTTTCAACGATATCAATCATGAATATCTTTATCAATATCGTCACAAAAATTCTCCTAAATTTGTTTTACTCATGCACGGTGCGGGCGATAGAGATTACTTAATCGGTTCGGCTTATAAAGAAAGTGTCGGTAAATTTGATTTGGTTACCACTTCGGGACAAAAAGTAACCGAATTTTTCAAGAAAATGCAATTAAAAAATACCAAATTGGAAATCTGCGGTTACCAAAAATTTGATCTCATAAATCCGGATGACCGTCCTGGTTTCTTTAACAATTCAAAGCCCGTTGTTCTTTATAATCCGCACTTTGAAGCTCCCATATCGTCATGGTACCGTTATGGGTTAGATATATTAGATTTTTTTTACCGGCATAAAACATTTAATCTGATTTTTGCCCCACACATTAATTTATTTAACAAAAAGGGCTATTTAAAACCGGATAGTATTCCGCAAAAATTTTATGATGCTGAAAACATTTTAATAGATTTAGGCAGCAAACATTCTGTCAATATGGAT
>WFZY01000022.1 GCA_015489265.1 Flavobacteriaceae bacterium
AAAAGTAAAGTTTGTGTGCCCATACTTTTTTATTTTTTGTGTATTCAATTACTAAATTTATGCTTCTTTTCAAGGATTTTGAATGTACTATTGCGTGATAGATTTTTATCTTGTTTGATTTTTCAATCAATTTAAAATAGGTCATATTCAAGTTGTTATAGTCTATTTTGCCATCAAATTTTTTAGGACGTCCTCTGCCTTTCTTTTGTTCACCATTAAACAAATATTGTAAAGCAGCATCATTACGCAGTCTTGAAGTGACTTCAAAATCATTATTGGTTAGTTTTTCAATAAAATTTATTTTTGAGAAAAATGCATCGACAACAATATGTTTAGATATCTCTTGTAGCTGTTCTTTTCTTTGAACAACAATATCAGTATAATAGTCTAACAAACTAATGTGTTCTAAATCTGCAAGAGTTTGAACGGCTTCTAAATGAAAAGCGGTATGATTATCCAAATCAACACTTGCAATACCGGTAATTTCAAGTCCCCACTTAACTTTGCCTGCTACACCTGACCAATAATGATTTCCGCCGGGCGTGTGTTTGCCTGATTTTTTAATATAGCTCGGATCTATGGCAATTATATTGTTGTTACTGCTATGCTCTAAAACCATTTCTTTATTGAATTGTAAGAAGTCAAATGACTTCTCAAATTGTTGACGAAATCGTTGCTCACCATATTCACTAAAACGAGCAAATTGCAAGAAATTAAGCTTCCCTTTGATACTCAAAAAAAGACAAAATATTTCCATAATAAATTTTTTTCTGATTTTATTTAGACCAATCATTTTGTCGAGTAAATTTTTTATGTGATATTTGTAATGGTTTTGTCCCTCGATAATCATTTTTTTGTAATCTTTTACAACTACTAAAATACTGATTATCAGGGACATTACCAAATTTTTTAACACTTATTTTTCTGATTATCAAGGTTTTAATTTAAAATATAACGAACTATTGATTATAATAATTCCAGCCCTTCGGGCTTATTTAACAAACCTCGTAGGGCTGATACATTCATAAACAAAACAGTAATAAACATACCATTGAACCCTGAAGGGGTGATATATTTATAAAAAATTTATGACGTTAAAAACATAAACCCCGTAGGGGTGAAATTATTTAATAATAAAATCGCCATGATTATATGATTCTTGAACCTAATTTATTATTACCCATACAAAACAATATAGAGCCAATAATTTATACTAAACAGGAAATGAAAGTTTAAACTTAATGACCTATTTACAATTCCCCGCGAAGCTTTTTTATCAGCCACTCAGTACTTAATAATAGCACTAATAACACTAATAAATATTTGTAATCAATCAATGGGGTTTCTAATGTTTTGTAGTGCATATGCGAATGAAAATCTTTTGAAGTAGATAAATCGTTCAATAATTGCTTGGTTTGTCCGGAAAAATATACTTTACCACCGGATTGTTGAGCTACTTGTTTTAAAGCTTTTACATTAGCTTGCAAATTTTGTTTTTCTATACTGTAAGCGAGTAGATTAAACGAACCGTTTTTTTTCAAATCACCGGCTTTGTTTTGTACCGTAAAACGATAACTTCCTGTCGGTAAATTATCAATTTGCACTTGAAAGAAATCGTTTTTCAAGGTCATTGGAATGCGTTCTACTTTATGAGCTTTATAAAGTAAAAGTTCAGGCTTAACCAGCGTATCGGATTCTAAATTTTTATCGAGAAATTTGGCTGTGATAACAACCGGCATGTCTTGATATATTTGTTTTTTATACTGCAACTGCAAACGCTCATAATCTTTATTGATACTCAAGTATTGGATAATTTGATAAACCAGTTGGTTAAATTCATTTTGCTGTTGATTAACACCGGCTTGCATAGCCCATTGCCAAATATTTTCACCAAATAATGCTACTTGTTTAGGGCGCGTATTAAAAACCAACAAGGGCTGTTTGGTTACTACATTGTTAATTTTGCTGTAGTAGGCAATTTCGGTAGCAGGCAATAATTTAACTTGTCCGTAAAAATCTTGTAAGGGTGGCATTTTCTCTAAATTCAAATCCGGTAATTTAAACAATCCGAAACCGTTGTTTTTTACCGGAAAATAGTTCTCAAAAGACATCGTAAATTTCCTGTTAAAAAATAAATCTTGTTGGTTTAGAAACGACCAATCAGTATGCTTTCCAGTTATGAGCCACCAAGCTTTGTGCGTTTTTTTAAGTTGTGTAAAAATCGAAGCAAATCCGGTTGCCGGTTGATAAAGTATTACACTTTGATAGTCAGTTAAAGTAAAACTATCTACTGGTTTTCTAATCTCTAATTTGATGTTTGGATACTTTTTTAAACTTCGTTTAATAGCACCGATATCCGGATGAATAATGTTGGATAATAATAATATTTTTTGTGCGTTTTTAAGAACTTCCACATTAAAATAATACCGATTATTTAAAGTTTTTTTCTCGTTTTTAAGCCCCGTAACAAGCACTTTATAACGATGCAATCCAACAGATCCGGCTTTGAGTTTGGTTGAAATATGATCCGAATTGTGATTCGGACTTAAGTATAAAGTTTTACGAAATAAAATTTTGCCTTTCTCTATAATTTTAAGTGACACATTGAAAGCTTGCTCAATATCGGCAGTAACAAATATTTCGACCGGAAAATAGTTATCTTTATAAGCATACGGGTTGGTATTCACCAAATCAATCCGCAAATCACTATAAGTTACCGTATCGCCATAGACTACCGGGAAAACTTTAAGAGATTTTGGTAACCGGCTACCGTAAACATAATCAATACCTGTGTTATTTTGACCGTCAGTTAATAAAACAACCGGTGCTTTTTGATCAGATTGGTGCAAAAATTTTAATTCTGCTAGACTATTACCTATAGCTGTTTGTTTGCCTAAAAAATCTAAACTATCAAGTTCTGACAGCTTTTGGTCAAATTTGAAAAAATGTAACTTATATTTATCCGAAAGTTTTGATTGCTTCAACCGGCTTATAAAATCACGCATTAGTTGATCGTCATTTTGTAATTTTATAGACTGGGAATTGTCAGCTAAAACATATAACTGCGGTTTGGTTATAATTGGCTTCTTTTTGCTCCATTTGGGATTAATCAAAAGCAGCAAAATAATCAAATAAGTCAAAAAACGCCATATAAAAAGCCAAAGTGCTTTTCGTTTATATAAATACTGAAAAGCACTTAATAGTAAAGCTGTTAAAATAGCTAATATATATAGCATTATGGATTGTTTAAATAGTCATTCCACCGTCTACCGTTAAAACTTGTCCGGTAATATAACTTGACAAATCGGATGCTAAAAACAGACAAGCATTGGCAACATCTTCAGGTTTTCCGGTACGTTTCAATGGAATTTTTGCCAACCAATCATCTATAACGTTTTGTGGTAAACTTTTGGTCATTTCAGTTTCAATGAAACCCGGCGCAATGGCGTTGCAACGAATATTGCGGCTACCCAATTCTTTGGCAACGGATTTGGTAAAACCAATAATACCGGCTTTTGAAGCGGCATAGTTGGCTTGTCCGGCATTACCACCTGTACCAACAACCGAACTCATATTGATAATCGAACCTTTACGCGCTTTCATCATTGGGCGGATAACGGCTTTGGTCCAATTAAAAACCGATTTTAAATTGACATTCATGATATCGTCCCAGTCCTTTTCACTCATTCGCATCAATAAATTATCTCTCGTAATGCCGGCATTATTTATCAAAGCCTCAATAGAGCCAAAATCCTTAACTATTTCAGAGGCAGTTTTTTGAGTCGCTTCAAAATCGGAAGCATCTGACACATACCCCTTCACTTTAACACCAAAATCCTTTAGTTCCGTTTCCAAAGACAAAAAATTCTCATCAATTTTACGACCGGTAAATGCAACATTAGCACCATATTCGGCAAACATCAAAGCAATGACACGCCCGATACCACGAGCAGCACCGGTTACAACAATATTTATTCCTTTTAATCTATCCATATTCTGGTTTTTTTTCAAAAATACACTTTTTTATGTTTTAGTTTTTCAAAAAAGAGAATTTTTTTGGGCTATCTTTTCAAATTTTATTTTTTAGGCGGAAAGTTTTCTAAAAGTTTATAAATGGCTCTTTTAAACTGCTTATAGTCATTACCGCTTAAATTAATATATTTTTTACCCGACCAAATTACTTTTTTTTGTTTTAAATCCACAATGTCGATAAATAAGGTCCCTTCTTTTGATTTTTCGATATAAGCACGACTGTAAAAAGGAGAATAGTAGCGCGGATAGACATCTATTCTATCATGTAAATCGGTAAAAATATTGACAATCAAATCCGGATGATTGGATTTGGTAAAACCCTTTTGTAACAGCGCTTCCGAAATGGTTCGAACGACAAAACGTTTCTTTTTGGCAGGGATTTTTAAATGGTCTAATCCTTTTTTAAAGAATGCATAGGTTTTATATTGCGTAAAATCAACATTTTTGTCATATTCTATTTTGGTGGATGAACATGAGGTTATTAATAATGTAAAAAGAATTGCCGGAATGATTAATTTGATTTTCATTTGTTTCGATTTTTTTTAAAATTACTCAAAAATCATTCCAAATTATATCAGCGGGCTTGAAATAAAAAAACGGTAGGCCGTTTGTGTAAATCGGGCTGATGGTTATGCCATTTTTTAACCGGCATAGTTTTAATAAACTCGGTAGGAAGCGTTAAATCACAAGCTACACAAAGCAAGGTGTCCGGATGTAAGTATTTCAAAAAACTTTGCAGTAGTTTCTGATTGCGATAAGGGGTTTCAATACAAATTTTGGTGCAGTTGTTTTTGGCAGATATTTGTTCCAATTGTTTGATTTTACGTTTGAGTTCCGAAACTTCTTTGGGCAAATAACCTTCAAATGAAAATTTTTGTCCGTTTAAACCGGACCCCATTAAAGCTAACATCAACGATGACGGACCGGTCAAGGGTTTGACAGGAATAGCTTTTTGATGTGCCAAAGCCACAACTAAACTACCCGGGTCGGCTATAGCCGGTAAGCCGGCTTCTGACAATAAGCCGGTGTCAGAACCTTGTAATAAAACTTGAATATACTCTTGAAGATATGCCGATTTTTGATGTTTATCCAATTGAAATATAACGATTTCCGATTGTTTTTTACCGGGACAAATCTGTTTGATAAACCGGCGAGCGGTTTTTTCGTTTTCTACTATAAAATAGGTCAATTTTGAAATAGTCCGCTTGACAATGTCGGGCATAATTTCATTGAGTGGGGCATCACCCAGAGGAGCAGGAATCAAAAATAAGGTACCTTTTTTCAAGATTGTAGTTTTTGAGCAATGGCTGTGGTGGCTTTATCGAGCATGTCATAGACCAATTTGGCTGCATTTCTGCCTTTGCCGTAAGAATCAGGTACCGACATGTTTTCACCGGGGAAAATTTCATTGAGGATAAAATCGACTTTTTGCAAATCTTCTTTATTTCGAGCTCTTGACTGTATCAATTCCCAATTATAATCATCCATAATATAGATTTTATCAAACCTATCAAAATCAGCAGTTTCAAAAGCTCTTGCCCGTAATCCGGAAATGTCTAAATGATGTTCGCGAGCCATGTCTTGAGAGGTTTTACAGGGCGCTTCCCCTACATGATAACTGTCCAGTCCGGCAGAATCGACTTCAATTTTTTGAGAGTCCACTTTCCGGCGTAAGAGTGCTTCTGCCAAAGGCGACCGGCAAATATTACCCAAACAGACCATTAAAATTCGTCTTTTGTCAGACATAAATATTAGATTGTGATTAAAACGACAAAATTACGAAAAAATAAGCGGTTATAAGGAAAATTTAATTTCTAAATCTTTGTAAAATTTACCGAAATCTTTGTTGACCTTTTTTAATCCGTCAATGGTTTTGCAAGCATGTAAAACCGTAGCGTGATTGCGGTTGCCGATATGTTTACCGATTTCGGCATAGGGTTTATTGGTAATTTTTTTGGCAAAATACATCACAAATTGGCGCGCTTGTACAATGTCGCGTTTGCGCGATTTGGATTGAATAGCTTCAATTTCAACACCAAAATATTTGGCCACTACTTCTTGAATCATATCAAGAGAATAATTCTTTTTGGTTTGCTTAACATAGTTTTGAACTATTTTTTGAGCCAAATCCAAATTGATTTCTTTATGATCAAAAGATGCGTGTGCAATCAAAGAAATGATGATACCTTCCAACTCACGAATGTTGGTTTTGATGCTTTGGGCGATATATTCAATAACGTTTTCGGGTAACTTCACGCCATCTTGATATAATTTATTGAGTATGATTTGCTTACGCATTTCATAATCCGGTTTTTGCAGTTCTGCCGAAAGCCCCCATTTAAAACGGGATAAAAGCCGTTGTTCGATATCTTGCATATCCACCGGCGTTTTGTCAGCAGTCAGAATGATTTGCTTTTTGTTTTGATGCAAATGATTAAAAATATGGAAAAATACATCTTGCGTACCGGGTTTGCCCGATAAAAATTGAATATCATCGACAATCAAAACATCTATCATTTGATAGAAATGAATAAAATCGTTGCGGTTATTGCGTTGAGCGGCAGTGGAATATTGCTGAATAAATTTTTCAGTAGAAACATACAAAACGGTTTTGTCGGGAAAACGGCTTTTGACTTCCACCCCAACAGCATTTGCTAAGTGCGTTTTACCGAGTCCGACATCACCGTAAATCAATAAAGGATTAAACGAGGTGCCACCCGGTTTCTTGGCAACTGCCATAGCGGCATTGCGTGCCAAACGATTGGAATTACCTTCTACAAAATTATCAAAAGTATAATGTGGATTCAGTTGCGAATCGATATGGATTTTCTTAATACCGGGAAATGCAAAAGGATTTTTGATTTCAGGCGTAAAATTTTTAGTCGTTTTACGATTGCGCGTTTCAACCGGCGGACGATTGGAACTCGGAACATCTATCAAATTTGCCTTTTTTTGATCCGCATCAGCACTCATTTTGATACTGTAAATCAATTTGGCGTCCGGACCGATATATTTGGTTAAAGCAATTTTTAAGAGCTGTAAATAATGTTCTTCAATCCACTCGTAATAAAATTTACTGGGAACTTGAATTTTTAAAATATGCGCTTTAAAATCAATAGGAACCAAGGGTTTGAACCAAGTCTCAAATGCAGCATCATCAATATTGTCCTTAATAAAGGATAAGCATTTATTCCAAATGTTAAGTGCTTGATTCATAATTAGTTAATAGGTTAACAGGTAAAAAAAATTAACTTCCTTTCCTTTTTGTAACTGCAAAATTGGGATAAAATTTCCGATTAAAAAAATTTTTTTTACTTGTTTTCAACATTTTTTTTATTATTATTTATGTCGCAATAAAAAGCGGATTTTTAAAAAAAATTATCATACATTTGTCGTAGAATTTTAAAGATAATGTAAAGAAAAAAATGTCCGGAAAAGTTCATGAATTAAAATTTAAAACCCGTTATGCTGAAACCGATCAAATGGGTTATATCCACCATAGCATTTATGCTCAATACTATGAAACGGGACGCATTGCTTTGATGCATCAAATCGGCATCTCTTATAAACAAATGGAAAAAGATGGCTATATATTGCCGGTTTATACATTGCAAACCAAATATTTTTTACCTTTAACCTTTGACGAATTGATTACGCTCAAAACACGGGTCAAATATTTGAAAGGGGTGCGTTTGGCATTTGGATATGAGATTTTTAATGAATCCGGTCAAAAAGCAACCGAAGGTGAAGTTGTGTTGGTGTTTGCCGGTGCCGATGGTAAACCCATTAGACCACCAAAAATATTTGTTGATAAAATAAAAAGTTTGTTGTAGTTTTTGTTAAATATTTATAAAGTTGAATGTTATTAGTAGCAAGTATGTCAATTAAAAAAATTGAAAATGGATAATTATAAATTAACAATTTTCCTCAATTCCTCTCATTATAAATAGTATTACACATTTTGAAGTAGAAAAATTTATCATATATCAAAACATTCTATGAAGTACAAAAAATCCTCATTTCCTCAAATTGTAAGCGGTATAAATATCAAAGAACGTAACTTTTTCTATGAAACAGATAAAATCATCAATTCATCAAATAACCAGATAACCAAATAACCAAATAACCAGATAAACAACAAATGAAAACCAAATTAAGCGTTAATATCAATAAAATAGCTACTTTGCGTAATGCGCGTGGCGGTAATTACCCCAATGTAATAGAATTTGCTCAAAAAGCTCAAGATTACGGTGCTGACGGCATCACGATTCATCCGCGTCCCGATGAACGCCACATTCGTTATGCCGATGCTCATGCATTACGTCCTGTAGTAACTACCGAATTTAACATTGAAGGCAATCCGATTCCTAAATTTATAGATTTAGTTTTATCGGTCAAACCCGAACAGGTTACTTTAGTACCGGATGACCCCAATCAATTGACATCTGACCATGGTTGGGATACGATAACCCATCGTGATTATTTAAAAGAGATAATTGATGCCTTTAAACGAAATGGTATTCGTACGTCTATTTTTGTGGATCCGGATTTAAAAATGATCGAAGGCGCCGTAGCCACCGGAACTGACCGGATTGAACTCTATACCGAATCTTTTGCATCGGAATTTGCCAAAGGCAATTTGCAAGAAGCCAAAAAATTTGCATCTGCAGCTAAATTAGCCCACCAATTAGGTTTAGGCATCAATGCCGGACACGATTTGAATTTGCAAAATATCGGCTATTTCAAACAAAATGTCCCTTATCTTGATGAAGTATCAATAGGGCATGCTTTAATCGTAGAATCCTTAATATACGGTATGGAAAATGTTATTGGCATGTATCAGCATAAATTAGCCGGCAGTATTTGATTACTGTCTTAATTTAAAGATGAGAATTTTACATTCAAAAAATATAGGAAAAGGCAAACCGCTATTGATTTTGCATGGCTTATTGGGCATGGGTGACAATTGGATGACACTCGGGCGACAATATGCCGAACAGGGCTTTGAAGTACATTTGATTGATCAACGGAATCATGGCAAAAGTTTTCATGATGACGAGATGACTTATGATGACTTAACCGCTGATTTGTATGACTATGTGCAAGCTCATCAAATTGAATCATTTGATTTATTAGGACATTCATTAGGTGGCAAAACCGCCATGTTTTTTGCTTTGCAATATCCGGAGTTATTGCATAAACTCATTGTCGTGGATATTGCCCCCAAATATTATCCGCCACATCATCATTTTATTTTTGAGACCATTGATAAGATTGATTTAAGCCGTTTTAAAACACGCCGTGAAGTTGAAAATTTTGTATCACAATATATAGATTCACCGGCAATCGTAAAATTTATCTTAAAAAATTTAGGACGCCAACAAGATGGTAGTTTTATATGGAAAGCCAATATGCCCGTCTTAGCGGCATCTTTGGAAGAATTGGGTGAAGCACTACCTGCTTTACAAGAAAGTCAAGTACCGGCATTGTTTGTTAAAGGCGAGCATTCCCCTTATATCCTGCCAGATGATTTTACACAAATTAATGCCCATTTTCCTAATGCCGAAATTATCACTATTCCCAATAGCGGGCATTGGGTACATGCTGAGCAACCGGTTATGTTTTTTGAAAAAACTTTAGCATTCTTAAAATGATTAAATTTTATTTTCTACAAATAGTACGCAAAACACAAAGTCGGGGCTGATATTAAGGAAATAGCAAGCCATTATTTTGATTACATTAACATTTTATGGAATTTCTGAATAAAACACATTTGGTGCATTTGCTATACCCACTTCTTACATTACTGAGTTTTGACAAAATCTCAAGTCATAAGTTCAATTAATAAAAATAATTGTTCTGATTCTAATATATACCGACCTAAAGGTCAATTATTTGAGATATTATATATTACCCACCCACCTTAATCGATATAGAGCTATAAAATATTTAGTTAAACCTCAGGTAAAAGTAACTTTGCAATAGATAACAAATCAATAAAAGTGCTCAAAAACAGAATAATTTATGATGCTATACAAAAGCGGTAAGTTTAACTGAACTTACCGCTTTTGTTATGTCGGGATGACAGGATTTGAACCTGCGACCTCTTCGTCCCGAACGAAGCGCGCTACCGGGCTGCGCTACATCCCGCAAAAAAAACAGGGCAAAGATAATAAAAATATATTAATCCACTCAAATTGTAATAAAAAAAAATGGTAGGTAGATTCAACTAGCTATTGCAACATTTTTGTTTACCAATCTATTTTTTAAAATTAATTTTTCGCATTTTAATACTCAAGGTATGCCCCGATAAATCGGTCCAGATTGGGGTAACCACACCTTGGTAAGCATCAATATTGTTATAGTCTCCTACAAATGCTTGTTTTGAAGGTTTAAAAGGTTTATCAGAAACAGGGATAGATTTGAAAGTTTCTCCTCCATCGGTACTATAAGATAATGTTACATCAGTTCGATTGTCCTGATAATGACTTCGGTCATAATACACAATATAAATGTATCCGGTTGCAGGATCTATTGTCATCCAGGTCAAGTATTGATGTGTATGGGTTTGGTCGGTATTGACGCGTTTGGGTTTAGACCAAGTTTGACCGCCGTCCGTACTTTTAGCTATAAAAATATCTGTATCATCAGTGCCGTTATGTTGGTCTGACCAGTTGATATACAAAGTACCTTTGTAGGCACTATTGCTATTATCAATACCTAAAACCGGCATACCGTTAGCTCTAAAAACCCCCGGAATATCATAATCCCAACCTTGTGCCTGGTCTGCTATAATGATATCTTGGTCTAACCAAGTTTTACCATTATCGGTGCTTTTGTCAAAATAAATTTTATTGTGATATGCCCAAGCCACATAAATATTGCCTTGTTTGTCAAAAACAGGAACAGCTCCTTCAACTGTATTATCACTATCTAAACAATCACCGTCCAACTGATTAATTTTAAGCGGTTTGGTCCATGTTTTTCCAAAATCAGTAGATTTAGAAAACAAAATTCGCGAATGGTCATCAGGATTTTTACTATCATATTTATCAAATTCTGTCCAAGTAACCGCCAATTCACCGGTTTGTGGATGAATACCTATCCAATGCTTGTCTTGATCATGTTTGTTATTGTAACCGATAGCTACACCGTCTGTCCATGTTTTGCCTTTATCAGTAGATTTTTGAATAACTATACTGCTTAAAAATTCATCACTTGTTCTACTGTTGCCGGGAATAGCCAAATGCAAATAATAGATATTGCCAAAAGAATCAGATGCTAAACACGGGTCGCCAAAAACACCATAGCGTGACTTTAAATGACTGTTATGCCACGTTTTACCACTATCATTGGTCACATGAACATTGTCATAAATACTACCGGCTATAAAATTGGCTGTATCGGTTTTATTAATACAAATGCTAGGTTCGGACAAACCGGAAAAAGGATTAGGATTTTTCATAATTGTTACTACCTTTGACTTGGAAATTTGAACCGGTTTTCGGTACGCTTTTTGTGTAGATTTACAAGCATCAAACAATAGAATCATCAAAATTGTGATAAGAATATATTTCTTCATTGAATAAAAATTTGTTTCAAAGATATGAAAAACCTCCTTTATACTTTAATTATTTTAAGCATAACCGCTTTTAGCATGCATAAATATTATGTCAGCGTAACTGAAATCTACATAAAACCGGACAAACTTGAAATCATCATCCGGACTTTTCCCGACGATATTGAAAACGTTTTAAAAGATACCTATCATATCAATGCGGATTTGTCTAAAAAACAAACACGAAAGTTATTGCAAGAATATATCAATTCTCATTTTATATTTAATGTTGATAATCAACCTGTTAACTACCAATATGCCGGTGTGACTATGGAAGATGAATTTTTAGTGATTTTGCTACAAGCAAAGATTGGTAAAACACCTCAAAAGATAGTTGTTAAAAATACCATTTTACAAGATATGTATGATGAACAGAAAAACATAGTTCACTTTTTCTATAAAAACGACAAAGCGAGTTTTATTTTAGTCAAGCAAGATCCGGTGGCGGTTTATAAATTAGGTAAAAGTTAATATCATTTCTCAATCACAACTTCTTGCCCGTCAAAAGTATCAAAAACAACACTGTAATATGATGTATTTTTTACAACACTTGTTTGTCCCTTTTTGACTTTAATATTGACGGGTTTTTCCTTTATATTGATAGAAAACTGCTTGATAAAAACGCCTTTCGGGGCTTTTATTGTAATTGTATAAGCATTGTTATCTTCTGTAACAAATACGCGTGTTTTTTCAAAAGCGGTGCTATAATTCTTGATGTCTTCCATTGATGTTATCCAAGCATTGTCCTTTTTAACCGTATCAATTAGGGTCTTCAGGGGCGAGAAAGTATCTTTGTTGTAGCCCGTAAGCCCGGGGTGTCCCAAATATACCATCAAGCCGTTGTGTGGTTTGGTGGCATATTGCCAAAAATCTAACAAATATTGCTTGTACAATTCTATATCCTTTTGCATCTCATTCGGATTGGCATATTCCTTATCAATGAGTTTGTTCAGAAAGAAATAATCGTCATAATAAGTCGGGGCGATTTCTAAAATATTGGTACTTTTATAAAAATTGTCCTTGGAAATAACCAAGTTATACGGAAAAACACTTCCTTGCAAAAAGTCAATATTATTGGCGGTTATACTCGATTCGTATTGATATTGATGCACGTCCAATGCCAACAAACCAAAGAAATCAGGGTCGGTATAAGGAAATCTGAATCCTGAAAATTTTTGGTTCCATACTTTTTCATTTCTTAAAATATCGTGAACGGCTTCGGCATAATTCATTTCGTTATATCGAATGTATCCATAACCACCAGACATCAATTTGTTGTTTTTGGATTGTAAAAAGTTTTTAATCGTATCGTTTAGCGTGCCTGTAACCACAAAAGTCGGGGCAACATCCAACTTTTTCAATTCGCCGGCTACGTATCGAAACTGTGCAATATCGCCTACGGGATTGAATGTAGCCGAAAAAGCCGTAGTATGCCCATTGGGCCAAGGATTTACTTGAATTTTTAACTTATGGTCTTCAACCAATTGATCGATGACATAATTGTAAAAGGTATCAATCTGTGCCACACTCCAATAACCTTCAGAAGCAATCGGGTTCATAAAATCTGACGAAGCCAAGGCATAAGTAGTGCCGCTACCAAACCGGTTTTGTGTGATTGCAGGAATAGAATCGTTTTCTTTTTTCCAAAATGCCAATGATTGCAATTTGTCTGAAAGTATTTTTTTAGGTACCAAAGTCCAATAATCCTCATCGGTTTTGTTGAGTAAAACACCTTGCAAAGGACTATCTTTGCTTGCTTTAATCTCATATCCACTCATATTTTTTTCTTGCATTGTCATACCCAGCACATCGGCAAGTGGATAATTCACGGCATTCAATTCGTTGTCTTTTACGATGCGGTCAGTGCCGTCAAAGCGGTTACGACCGATATTGTCTCCTGTAATGAGTATTCCACCGTTTTGGACATATTTTTTCAGGATATTGAGTTCCTCATCGGTCATATAGGTTAGGGAAAATTTGCGGTCAGCATCGTGGTAACCCTTTGATGATGATAGAATGATAATATTGTATTTTGTCAAGAAATCGTAGTCGAATAAGACGTCTCTGGGTTCTAATCGGACGCTTATGCCTCTTTTGTTAAAGGTTTGCAAAGCCACAATAATTCCTTTGGGCAAGTCCTTGTCTTCTCTATCCAAATCTACACCGGTTGTGATAAACAATACTTTGGGTAATTGATTTATTAGGTCGGTTTGATTCGTACTGGTGCTTTGCTTTGGTGCTTGTTTACACGCTGAAAGCAAGGCTAATAATAGTATGATGAATGATATTTTGTTCATTGATTTACTGATTGTTTGGTTATTTGATGAATCGGTTATTTGAGTTAGAATACATAAAAGAAAGTACAGAGTAATATTTGCAATTCCGTTTTATTTGAACCATATAAGACATATAAGGTCATATAGGTTTTAGAATTATGATATGTTGCTCTGCACTGCCTGCGCATTTTCCACTTTCCACTTATGTTTACTCCAAAATTTCAATTCTAACTGTACGGTTTGGAACTACATCAAAAACGATATAGCCTGTTTTGTTTTCATAAATTTTATCGAAATCATCGCCGTAAACTTTTATACTTTTGGCTCCGGTATAATATTTTATACTCAATTTTTGATTGAAATCATTCGGGTTTAAAAGATTGACGACTTTTAACAAAATAATGTTATCAATGGTTTTGGTTTCTATTTTTGAATGTTCTTTTTCATACAAATATTTATAAACTTCGGATTCTGTGCCTACCCAATAGCCGGTATTCCGCGCTAATCGAATTTGCTTCCTAAATTCATCAAATGACAAAAAATAATGCTTTAAGATTTCTTTATCAATATGCAAAGTTTCCAAGGTGTCTTTATAAATATGATGATATACTAACACATTCCATTTGTCTTTGTTTACGTGAAGCAAACTGTCCAACTTGCGTGTGGAAATATGCGTCGGGATAATTGAATAAGGAATACGATTACAAGTATAATCCGTCTGAATCGCTTTGGTATTGCCGTGTTTTCTAACAAAAATATGTTTGTCGTTTAGGCGTGCTTCTTGCTTGGGTTTCAAGTGCACCACCGACAATTCTTTTTCTAGTGTTTTATTGAGCAAATCAGCTGCTGTTACAATGGGTTTACGACTTTGCAAAGCCAATTCATTTCCTTTGGCTAGTATCTCTTTGACTTGCGCCAATCCCATCCGTTTGATTTTGATACCTTCATCCATTTCTGTTTTATCGGGTGTATTCTGCATCGCATCGACGATACTAAAATCGGCTTGTAATTGATACTTGTTGAGCAATGGATAGCCATAGGCATATTGCGAATAGCCCAGATTATCAAAAGTAATGGAAATAGCGCCTTGCTTATCTTGATAAAAATTTGCAATATCAAATTTTTCCTTCGAATGTGGATTTTGAATGATTTTTTTCGGATTTAAATGACTAAAATACTTTTGTAAAGTGTCATAAAGCGGTTTTTTGCGTTCGGAATATTTGGGCATTTGCCATTCTTCCCAAGTAAAATTGTAGGGTTCATCTTCCGGAAATTGTTTTAATACGTGATTTTGTTTATCGGTTACAAACATATATATCTTAAATCCATCGGTTTGTGATGCCTCTATGCTTTTGGTAGCGGGTTTGTCGTCCAACACGTAACGATGACTAGGGTCGGACACATTGATTAGGTGCCAATCCAACCGAAGTTCAAACTGCGTGCTATCCTTTGACCAATACCAATCGGCATTGGATGTTTCGGGCTTGTTAGATTTGCCCATCATCAATGGGCTTCTGTTGTTGAGAATGCTATCGGTCTTGGTTCCGGTAAGGGTTTGTCTGCCACGATTAACGAGCATCAATTCATCTATAAATTTGCCGTTTTCATTGCGTTTAGATGCGTAAACGGGAATGTAATCGTTGTAAATATCGGTAAAAACCGAGTAGGGCTCATCAACCAATATTTTGGCACTATCCGGCGATTTAAAACGACATAAAAACTCAAAACCATTGTCAAAGAGTTTATCTGAAAATGGTAATTTATGGTCGCCTTTTTCCTTGTCATACGTATCGATGGCGATGTAAAGATTGTTCTTTTTAAAATCAAAACCGGGCAACTTGGCTGCCAGATAAAAATAGGTTGCATCGGCATCGGCGGATAAATCAATATTTTGAGTTTTAGACATCTGCCAATCTTTAAAAGAGCCGTCTATGGTTTTTACTTTGTTTTCAAGGGCTAAAATACCGAAATTTTGTTCCGGATTTTCCATATTGTGCCAGAGTTTGCGATTTTCATACGGAATTTCAAAATCCAATACCAGCCAATTGTGTTTAAACCATTCGTCTGCCCATTCAAAATATATAGCGCCTGCACAATTGGTTTCACGAATATCTTCGGTCAAAGTCAAAGACAATTCCGCTTGCCGGGCTTCGGAATGTCCTCCTTGATTGAATCCGGAAGGTGTAAAATGGCTGATGCCCCTACTTGTAGGCAAACCGTATTCGGCAATTACCAAAGGCAAACCGGTGGTGTGACGCTTTAAATCTTGTAAATAGCCAAAGAAATTGTCCTTTTCGCCTTTGTGATTGGTGGCGTTGACATATTCTTTTTGTTGATAAATAAAATCCGGATAATACGGATACACGTGATAGGCGGCATAAATACCGGCTTTAAACATTGGGGTGGCGTTGAATTTTCTAAAATCTAATTGCATCAAATCGTTGTCGTATTCTTTTACCTTTTTATTTTCAATGTATTCGGTATTGTGATACATCGGATCGAGAGGTAACCAATTGACAAAGGACACCGGATGCTGCCATTGGTAGGTTTGGGTTTCGTATCGCACTGTAAAATCCATCATTTTTGCCAACCAAACTTCCATCGAATTACCGTTGTTGATACTGATAAAATTCCCTTCAAAATGATCGTTTTTATTCTTATGAATGGTTTTATAAACGCCCTTGGGTTCCCATTCGCGCCCCAGCAAATAACCAAGTACATATTTTGATACATCGGTTGCATATACCCCGTGGGCTTTACCGGGCTTGGGTTGCAGTACCGCGTTGCCGTGAATCACGTCCAACACATCAATGATTTCCTTTTGAAATTGGCGCGTATAGACGGTATTGTAGTAATATTCGTCTTTGGGTACCGTTGCCCAAACGCCTTGCATTATATAAACCGGCTTATTTTTGTGATGCAAATTGTAATACGCCAAAGCTTTGTAAAAATCGGGGGGCAAAATTGTATATGTACGAATGACATTGGCATTCATCTCTCCTATTTCTTTTAGCCAATCGAGATATTGCTCAAAGGTCAATGAGAATTCTGCCGGAAATTTGCCCGGAACAGCCACACCGAGATTGACGCCTTTTAAGAAAACATCTTGCCATTCATCATCCTTGTTTTTGACTTGGAAATAGGTTTTTCCGGTTCGATACTGGTATTGTATATCGCCTAACATCTCCCGTAGGTCATCACTTTCCAACTTTTCAATCAAGGGTTTGGTTTCATCCTCTACATAAGTCCTAATGATGTGGTCTTCCCTTATAGATTGCTCGTATTGCATCATCTTGTAAACCGTGAATACAAGCAGACCAACCAGTAGTGATATGACCAACAACTTCCCTTTCATTAAAAACTGTATTTTAGATTTAGAGCTAGTACATAATTGGAATAAAAATCATTGTAAAACCGGTTGGCACTAATCGATGTAGAAAGGGCTTTGTAATCATAACCTATTTCGGCATTTGCCGACCAATTATTGGCATTCAAATATATGGTTTCCAAGTTTGTATCGAGCATTTCGTAATAAAATTCAGAACCCAAATTGTATGCATAACTTCCATAAAAATAGAAGCTTTTAATGGGATAATAAATGTTTATGGAAGGTCCGTAGAGTTGCCTGCCCATAGGCGAATAGTACAAATGAGATTTGTATTGGTAATTTAGATATGAATAATTGGCAGCAATATTTACTTTGGGTTGTGATAAAAGTTTGTAGGACAATGATACATCAAATCCGGTATAAGGATTGGTTCCTTCAAAATAGGCATCGTTGGGTACATCTTCAACAAACGCCTTATCAACCAAGCCGTATTGATACCCCAAACTTAAACCGAATTTTTTATAACGAATCGAAAGATTATCGGATGCTTTATTTTGCCCGACTTTGTTCCAATAATAGAAATAGTCATATCCGCCCGTAAGCGAATTGGTAAAATCGAATGCGCCCAATGAAAAATTGCTTTGCCAGTTGATACCATAGGATGAAAACTTTTGGTCGCTACCGGTGTAACCACCATACACATAAACTTTATGATGTGTACTAATCCAGCCGATTTTTAGCCACGTATTGTCATACCAGCGGATGGTATCGCCTACATCTGTATTGGCAAAATCCCTGTTGGAATGGTCCAGCAAGATATTTACCGAAACATCCAGCCAATCCTTTATCCGTTTTTGAAAACCATATTTTTGAATCGTGGCATTAATTTGGTAATTTTCTTCGGTTTCATTGAGCAACTTCACACCGGTACTTGCCTTATATCCGGTTTCTTTACGAATATCCTCATATTCTTTTTTGATACTGTATTCTTCGGGGTCAAGGGCAATGGCTTTTTGGTAGAAAGTCATTGCTTTATAAGGTTGTTCTTTCCAATAATACATTTTGCCTATTCCCTGCCAAGCTTCGGAATACGTGTCGTCTATTTTCAATATTTTGTGATAGGTTTCAACGGCTTTATCCAACTCACCTTTCCAACTATAAGCTTTTGCCAGTTGTAAGTACAAAGGAATATAATCGGGTAAAAGTGCAATGGCTTTTTGATATTTGGCAATTGCCTCATCTAATTTATCCATACTTAAATAATTATCTCCTAAACCTTTCAATGCCTCAACATCCGTAGGATCTGCTGCATATATAAGATTAAAATATTTGACAGATTCCTTATAATTTTCTTGCGAATAATACAATCGTGCCACCGCCAATCGGGCATCATAATCATCCGGTTTTACTTTCAAAATTTGCTGATAAAACTTAATTGCCATTGGATAATCGCCCTTTTGTTTAGCTTCATATCCTTGCTGCCTTAAACTTTCCAAATCTTGAGCAAACAATATGCTTACCCAGAAACTGAATACTACTAATAAACTATTTTTCAATCTCATCAATTTATACATTTTGTACACCTTTTCGTTCAAATTTTTTCCAATCGTGCTTTTTCTTCATAAAGTTTACAACGCCGTCAATTTGTGCGGCAATTTTGTAAAAAGCATAGGTAAATTCCGCCAAAATACCCGAAAACAGCAACCAAATCCAATCCCAAAAAGATTTATAGCGAAGGGCATCACGGTTGCTTTCGGCATTTTTCTGACTCCAATATTCAATAACCACCGTTATCGAACTCATAATAATGGCAGTGGTCAGCATCACGCTAACCAATAGCAGCGTTACCCACTTCAAATTAATCACCCCATAGACTGCAGCCATCACGATAAACGCCAAAGATAACAATTTTATCAAGGGTGACAAAAATTCAAAAACCAAATAATAGGGCAATCCAATCAATCCTGTAACGCCGTATTTGGGTTCAAACAGCATTTTTTTATGCAATTTTAAAGTTTCACCCAATCCTTGATGCCAACGCGAACGTTGCTTAAACAGATTTTGTGGTTTTTCGGGGACTTCTGTCCAGCAAATCGCTTCGGGAATAAATTCTGCTTTTGCTTTTAATTGGTGTTCCTTCTTATAACGCCACAAACGCACTACAATTTCCATATCTTCACAGACGGTTTGGTTACCCGATCCCATAATGCTTTCAATATAAGGATGCGTATTGATTTTGCTTAAAAAACCGCCAACATTCAATATATCTTCCTTTTTAAAAACTGAAAAAGCGCCGGACATTATCAACAACGCATTGATTTTACTCAATCCAATCCTTGAAATCATAAAGGATTTGACATATTCGATTATCTGCCATTGCACCCAAATATTTTTAGGCACTTTTGAATTGACCACCTTGTTATTCTGTAAAACCACATCGTTTGCAACCGCCAATTGTCCTCCCGTTACAATCGTGTTGTCATTATTTATAAAGGGTTTAATAACCTGTTTTAGGGCTTTATCATCCAATATACTATCGGCATCAATGGTACAAATATAATCTCCGTTACAAAAATTGATTCCGGCATTAATTGCATCGGCTTTGCCACCGTTTTCTTTGTCAAGAATCAGAATATTTTTGTCTTTTACCTGATAAAAGTGCTTGACTTTTTGGGCCTCTAAAACAGGTTTGTCCTCCTTATGAATTTCTTGTAAATCATAGCTTTGCTCCAATACTTTCATCGTATTGTCTTTTGAACCATCATTTACAACAATGATTTCAAATTCGGGATAATCAAGCTCTGCCAACATATTGACACAATCTACCAAAGATACCTCTTCATTATACGCCGGCACAATGATGCTGATGGGATAATCGGCATAAGAGAGATTTTCATCCTTGCCGTTGTTTCGAGCAAAATACCGGTAAATGGAATATACGTACAAGGCGATATCAATCACGAAATAAAGCGTGAAATAGATAATCAGGATTTTTTCAACCAATCTTAATGCCAAGTCCATATTTATTTTAATTTTTTGATAATGATTTTACTATTTGGCAAAATGTCCAGAAATAATGTCTGATTTTTTACATTATACATATACGATTCTTTGCCTTTTCTAATCTTTACTTTTTTCCAAGGCAGTTTCACTTTTATAGTTAGCGGTTGATTGTAAACGGTTGTATCGAGATTCGTAGCAGTTTTGATGTACAACTTGTGGCAAAATTTTCTCAATTTGATTTTTGTATGTTCCCTTTCTACTACATATTTCCCGACTGTAGCAATAGGTGCTACCCAAGCATTCTGACCGGAAAGTGCTTGCATTTGTTTTTGAAAAGTATCCGGTAATAATGAATACGTATGAGTTACTTTATGATAACGCAAAATTTCCATTTCCTTTGAATCGTCTGGAAACAAATGGTGGTACATCAAAATCAGCCACTTGCCCTTGGCTTGATTGAGCCACTTTTTAAACTGCGTTTCATCCGGATTATGGTTATTGATAATGGCTTTGCTTTCCAACAAGTGCATATTGGCAGGTGTAACCGGATTGATAGCATCATTACCGGTTCGACCAAATAAAAAACCTGCTCGCTTGGAAGCAGCTACAATGGAATCGGAAGTAAACGAATACGGATAATGCAAGGTATAAACCGGCGATTGAATATGATTTTCTATCAGGTCTTTTACCTGCTTCATCTGTTTGGCTAGTTTCTGCACCGATGCGTACTTTTTATATCGTATATGTTTGTAACCGTGAGCGGCTATTTCGTGTCCTTTGTCGTGCAGTTCTTTAATTTCTTGCCAACCCATTTTTTTGATTTCAAAATATCCGGGTTCGGCAGAATAGGTCGCTTTTTCGTGTGTCCAAGTGCCTACCAAACTGAACGTGGCTTTAAATCCATACTGTTCTAAAATCGGATAGGCAAATTCATATTGCGTATAACTGGCATCGTCAAATGAGATGGAAACAGCACCGGGTTTGTCGTAATACCACGTAGCAATCTCGGCGCTGAATTTGGTTTTATTTTGTGCAAAAATAGCGCTTGTTAATATCAGAAAGTTTAAAAATATATAGTTTTTTTTATTCATTTTTTATTTTTAGAAGCGCAAATTTAAGTATTTTTATTATTTTATCATAGGAATGGCTAATATATGCTTACGATGGTAGATTCTATGAATTTTCTATCTTTGTATCATAAAGCGAAGTTACGAGAATATAAGCCCACTACGATGACATATATTAAACTTTGTGGTGCATAAGCGTATGGAAAGTATTCCGTTGAATATTTTTGCTAAAGGGAAAAGAAAATTAAAAATTATTGAAAAAAATAACTAACTAGTAATCAGAAAATTAATTTTAACGTTGCTGAAATAGAAAATAATCCAATGAATTTTCCTATATCGTGGTTGAATGAATTATTAAAACAAAAATACCTAGTGACTAAAATATCTATTAACGAAACAATATAATAGTAAACAAAAATTATTACTTGTCTAATTTCAAGTTCTATTATATGCAAAACATTTGAGAATGAAAAACATACTTACACTAATATTTATTACATTTACTCTATTAGGA
>WFZY01000023.1 GCA_015489265.1 Flavobacteriaceae bacterium
GTTGTGAAATTAAGATTATTTATTGGTATTTTAGAATAAAATATGTTTTTTGTGAGAAAAGTCATATAAAGTATTATTTTTCAAGATTTTAATTATTTATTAGCATTTAATATTATTAAATTTGCAATATAAACAATGAAACATGCATGAGTTATCTATAGCAATGGGAATAGTGGCAATAGCGGAAAAAGAAGCCAAAAAAGCTAATGTTACAGAAGTAAAAGCTATAGATTTGGAAATAGGAACTTTGTCAGGTATTGAAATAGAATCTTTAAATTTTGCTTGGCCCATGGCAGTTGCCAATAGTGTCTTGTCTCATGCGGAAAAACGGATACATATTATCAAAGCCAAAGCCAAATGTGCCGATTGTGGATTTGATTATGATATTGAAAATTTGTTTGACACCTGTCCGAAGTGTCATGGTCCTTTTAAGGATATTTATCAAGGAAAAGAAATGCGGGTAAAATCGTTGGAAGTATGACAGTGCGTTGTGCATAGTGGAAAGCGACAAAGTGCGTAGAGACGCACGACCGTGCGTCTGATATATAATGTAGAGACGAAAAATTTTTCGTCTCTATGGAAATATTTCAATGCCAGAAACCATTGAGCGCCGTAGGTGCGAAACCTTTGTAACCATCGGATATCAGACGTTAAATAACCCCCAACGATAGTTGGGGCAGGCAAATAATCAGATAACCAAATAACCAATAAAACTATGTGTACAACTTGTGGATGCGGCGTAGCCGATGAAATTAAAATACAAAAACCGGGCGATTTGGCAATGATGGTCAGCGATTTGAATGTAGAGTTGCATCATCATGACCATTCTCACCCGCATCATCACCATCATCATGATGATAGAACGATCATTGATGTTGAACAGGATATTTTACAAGCCAACCAGTTGCTGGCGGAACGTAATCGGGGCTATTTTTTAGGTAAAAATATTTTTGCTGTCAATTTGGTCAGCTCCCCCGGTTCAGGTAAAACAACGTTATTAGAAAAAACATTGTCTGATAATAAGGACAAAAAAAAGTTCTTTGTTATTGAAGGTGACCAGCAAACCATGAACGATGCCGACCGTATTGACGCATTGAAAATTCCCGTAATACAAATTAACACCGGCAAAGCTTGTCATTTAGACAGTGATATGGTCAACCAAGCGGTTACCAAGCTAAATCCGGAACCTGATTCTATCGTGATGATTGAAAACGTTGGGAATTTGGTTTGTCCATCTGCTTTTGATTTAGGGGAAAATGCTCGTGTAGTCATCGTTAGTACAACCGAAGGTGATGATAAACCTATCAAATATCCCGATATGTTTGCCGGTTCGCATGTATGTATCATCAATAAAATTGATTTGTTGCCTTATTTGAATTTTAATGTAGAGAAAGCCAAAGCATACGCTCGACAGGTCAATCCGAATTTGATATTTTTTGAAGTATCCGCCACCACCGGCGAAGGTATGGAGCAATGGTATGAGTGGCTGTTGAGTCGCAAGTAGAAACGAATTGTATTCGTTTCAGTGGAAAGTGCCTAGTGTCAAGCGATAATGTGCGTGTAGAGACGTTTTGCTAAAACGTCTGAAAAATCTGAAATCTGTACCTCGGTACAATTTTGTTCCTAATGTCACAAAATCACTCAGTAACCTAAAAAATCTGAAATCTGAAATGAATAGTGAGATTTCTCACTACGTTCGAAATGACAATCAAATAGCCAGATAACCTAATCACCAAATAACCAACAAACCATGTGTTTAGCAATCCCCGGAAAAATAATCAGTATAGACAATCAAATCGATGACATTTTCAGAATAGCCAAAGTCAGTTTTGACGGCATTGTCAAAGATGTCAATTTGGCAATGGTGCCCGAAGCCAAAGTAGGGGACTATGTTTTGGTACATGTAGGTAGTGCCATTAGTATTGTCGATGAAAAAGAAGCCAAAGAAACGATGGATATTCTATATCAGATGGACGAAATAACCGAATTGAGTTATGGTAATCAACCACCGGAACCGCCATCAAAAGATAAAGATGATGAGAAATTAAGCAATGATGGCAAATAATGTCTTTTTTGTCCAAGTCATATCATGTATATCAAAGTATAGGTGTTATCAGGACACCTTATAAAGATTCGGCACCCTATCAACCGGTTCAAACGGACGAAGGTGATTTTAAATTGGTGTTACATCCGCAATATACCGAAGGTTTACACTTGCTCAATACATTTAATTATATATATGTCATTTACGCATTGGATAAAATTGTGGTAAAAGCCAACCGTATGCTGATTAATCCACCCTGGGCACCAGACATGTCAATAGGTGTTTTTTCCAGTCGCAGTCCGAATCGTATCAATCCTATTGGTATCAGTATCGTGAAAATCAAACAAATCAAACAAAATATTATCTACACATCCGGTATCGATGCCTTTGACGGCACCCCTATTTTAGATATCAAACCTTATATAGACCTTTTAGATGCCAAAAAAGACGCCAATTTCGGTTGGGTCAATCAAACCGGAGATGAAAATCATTTAGCTTTACATATAAAAGGTATTCCACATAAGCATTAAATTTTAACGATTTTGTATCGGGATAATGTATAAAACAATGAGCGCCGTAGGTGCGGTTCTTTTGCTTTTTTGATATTCTTTTTTTATTGACGTTTTTTTTAATGTTACAGCTGTTACAAAAATGACATTAATCAATTTTGATAAAATTAAGTATTTAGAATCGTTCTTTTGTCTAGAAAATATGTCTTTTGTCAGTTAAAGCAGTCGTTTTAGGGCTTATTTTTGAGTAAAATTAAATAAAAAACTAATATTTAGATATAATATTATGAGCAAATTAAGTCGTAGAGATTTTATCAAAATATCGGGAACGGCAACTGCCGGTTTGGCAATGACACCACCGTTAACCAGTATGATGGGGGCGATTTTCGGCGAAGAAAAAACACCGCATTTATTGGAAAACGAAGCTATCAAAACCCCAACGGTTTGTGAGGTGTGTTTTTGGAACTGCGCCGGTTGGACTTATACCGATAAAGAAGGTAAAATACATAAAGTTATAGGTAATGATATCGACCCGCATTCCAACGGGCGTTTGTGTCCGCGTGGAACAGGCGGTTTAGGTATGTATTACGATGAAGATCGCCTTAAAAAACCTTTGATCAGAGTTAAAGGAAAAGACGGCAAACAAGAATTTAAAGAAGCAACTTGGGAAGAAGCTTTTGATGTCATCATCAAAGGGATGAAAGACATTGAGAAAAAATACGGTAAAGAAAGTATGGCTTTGTTATTTCATGGTAAAACCGGTCCACACTTTGAACATTTATTTAAAGCTTGGGGTTCACAAACTATGGGCGAACCAGCCGGTGCCCAGTGCTTGATTACCCGTGAAGCCGGATTTATTGCCACTTACGGTGCAGGATTGGCTTCGCCGGAACCCACAGATGTGCGAAACACAGACTGTTTGGTATTGATTGGTAACCATATCGGAGAAAATATGCACAATGGTCACGTGCAAGAAGTGTCGCAACTGATAGATAAAGGGGGCACGATTATCACGGTTGACCCGCGTTTTTCTACAATGGCGGCACACTCTACCAAATGGTTGCCGATTAAACCTTCTACTGATTTAGCTTTATTGTTGGCTTGGATGAATGTCATCATCAATGAAGGTTTGTATGACAAAGATTATGTGGCACAATACACTTACGGTTTTGACCAACTCAGAGACCATGTGCAAAAATATACGCCCGAATGGGCAGAAAGTATAACAACTATTCCAGCCGGTGATATTTACGAAACCGCTCGTATGATGGGTGGGGCATCGCCACGGGTAATTATACACCCGGGACGTCATACCGCTTGGTACGGTGACGATACACAACGCACCAGAGCGATTGCTATTCTAAATGCTATACTTGGTTCTTGGGGACGTGAAGGCGGTTTTTATTTCCCTGAAAAAGTAAAATTGCCACAAGAAGCACATCCGCCGTTCTCGAAACCCAAATGGTCTTGGAAAACCATTTCCCGTGGTAAACACAAATTGGCAATCATGGGCATTACCAACGAGATTATCGACCATGCTTTGCCTGAATATAAAGGACCTTACAAAGTCAAAGGTATGATGATTACGGCTACGAATCCTATTCAATCCATACCGCCGGAAGATAAAGTTAAACGCGCTTTGCAAAACCAAGATTTTATAGTCGTGGTTGATACCATGCCGAGTGAAATTACCGGTTATGCAGATGTGGTCTTACCCGAAGCCACGTATTTGGAACGTTTAGACCATTTGAGAACAGCACACCATCGTCAACCGAATGTGGCATTGCGTTATCCTGCTGTTAAACCGCGTTGGGAAACTAAACCGGGTTGGTGGATTGCCAGAGAAATAGGTGTTCGTTTGGGATTGAAAGATTTCTACGAATGGGAAGATTTTGAAGAAGTATTGGATTGGCAACTCAAACAAGTCGGTAGTTCTATGGAAGAAATGAAACGTGTAGGCGTGAAGCATTTCCCCAGAAAAACACCGATGTATTTAAAAGACGGCGAAGAATATTGGTTCAATACCAATACCGGTAAAATAGAATTATTTTCTACCGATTTCGCCGATTGGGGTTACGATCCGATGCCGGTATATAAAGACCACGGCGAAGCGCCTGCCGGCTTCTTACGATTGATTTACGGTCGTTTACCGATGCATACTTTTGGTAGAACATTAAACAATCCATATTTATGGGAATTGAAAAACGAGCCGGTCTTGTGGGTTAATCCGAAAGTTGCAAAACTATATGGTATAGAAAACGGACAGGAAGTTTGGTTGAAAAATCTGAAAGGTAAAGTCAGTTCTTTTGGCATCAAAGTGCGTGTAACGGAACGTATCCGACACGATGCTGTCTTTTTGCCACATGGTTTCGGTAACAAAGGACGCATCTTTGTCAATGGTAAAGTAGAAGAAATGTCAAGAACCTACGGACGCGGTATTTCCGATTCCGAAATGGTATATAAAATAGAAAAGGACCCTGTAACAGGGGGTACCGGTATGCGAAACAATTTCGTAACCATATTAACTGAAAATCCACATAAAAAAGAAGCATTATCATGAGATACGCAATGGCAATAGAAGTCAACAAATGTGTTGGCTGTGGAGACTGCGTGGTAGCATGTCAAACCGAAAATAATGTTCCGTTGGGCTATTCGAGGGATTGGATTATTGAAATAGCACGCGGTGAATATCCTA
This sequence comes from Flavobacteriaceae bacterium, assembly GCA_015489265.1. GTDB lineage: Bacteria > Bacteroidota > Bacteroidia > Flavobacteriales > Flavobacteriaceae > WGBX01. Next base: position 5,249 of record WFZY01000023.1, read on the forward strand.
ATTTATTTATGCACTTTGAATCACAACGTTGTAACCATTGTGAAGATACACCCTGTGTCAGAACTTGTCCGACAGGCGCCAGCCACGTGATTGAAGGCGGAATTGTTAAAGTAACCCATGACGAATGTATAGGTTGTGGTGCTTGTATTGAAGCTTGTCCTTATGATGCAAGGTATTTTCATCCGGACGGTTATGTCGATAAATGTACGTTTTGTGACCATCGTGTAGCTGATGGTTTAGATCCTGCTTGTGTGTCGGTTTGTCCGACTACTTGTATGCACTTTGGCGATTTGGATGATCCGGATAGCGAAATATCCAAATTAATCAAAAGCAGAGAGCATTATACTTTATTACCGGAAGCCGGAACGGCACCACAAATTTATTATCTAAAATAAGAGATTATGGAAGAAAGAGTTTTTCAAACAGCTAGAGATATTCACGGTTTATATCCGCATGTGCATATTTGGGGCTTCCCAATCGCTACTTATTTGTTTTTAGGTGGATTGGCAGCAGGTATTTTATTGTTTGCCACCTTATACTATTTAAAAGGAAAGGAAAATGATATGCCGTTTACCGTAAAAATAGCACCCATTTTTACCTTTTGGATTGTTGTGTTCGGATTATTGCTATTGGTTTATGATTTACACCATCCATTGTATGTATTGGAATTGTTTACCAATTTTAGAATTGAATCCCCGATGTCTTGGGGGGCTTGGACTTTGGCAGTTGTCAGTATATTATCATTGATTTGGCCATTGAGTTATATCGATGATATTGAAGCTTATTTGCATGAAAGGGGCTGGCGAAGACTAGACTGGGCAACCAAAATGGTACGTGGTTGGGAACACAAATGGATTATTCCCCGTTTTGTGATTATGAATTTTAGAAGATTTAGAAAGCCGATTGCTTTTTTATTGTTATTCTTATCTATTATACTTGGTATTTATACCGGAATTTTGTTATCTGCCTTTAATGCGCATCCGCTTTGGAACAATTCCATTTTGGGACCTTTGTTTTTAACATCGGGGGTTTCTACCGGTTCGGCATTTGTTATGTGGCTGAGTAACAACAAGAAAGAGCGTAAGTTGATGTCCACTATTGATATGGCTTTGATAGCAACCGAGTTATTTTTTATCATTCACATGATTATGGGTATGCAAGCCGGACCTGAAGCTTACAAACAAGCCGCACATTTGTTTTTAGGTGGTGAGTTCACAGTGATTTTTTGGGTCATTTTTGTAGGATTCGGTTTGGTTTTACCATTTATTTTGGAAGCATTGGAATTAAAAGGCAAACATATTCCACCGGCTTTACCGGCAATTTTAGTGTTGATAGGTGGCTTTTTGTTCCGTGTCATTATGGTAGCAGCCGGACAAATGTCAGAATATCCTTTCTAATTTTAAAATATTGAAAAAAATGAATACAAAGAAAAATAAATATATGAATTCGTATGTAGCCGGTTTCCTGTTGGGATTGCTGATTATTGCTGCATACTATTTTGCCGGCGAAGGATTAGGTTCCAGCGGGGGATACAGAGATGTCGCTATTGGTGTTATCAATAAAGTTTCACCTGAATATGCACAAGCCAATCCTTATACCGCACCACATGTTGCAGATGGTCACTCACCTACAAATACATGGTTGGTGTTTGAATTGTTAGGGGTTATATTCGGAGCTATTTTATCGGCAGCTTTGTACGGTCGTTTAAAATTTGTTGTAGGAAAAGCCCCGCATATTACTAACAAAAAACGGCTTTATTTGGCCTTGTTAGGCGGTATTTTATGGGGAATCGGTACACAGTTGGGACGTGGCTGTACATCAGGATTAGTATTGTCAGGTATGGCAGTCAATTCCTTATCGGGTTATATAGGTTTGATAGCCATTTTTGGCTTCGGATTTATTTTTGCCTTTATTTTTAAAAGTTTATGGATTAAAAAAAATTAAATGATTATGGGACCATTATATCCACAAGAATTACTCAATCCTGAATACAATTTATTAATAGGCGCCTTAATCGGAGTTGGTTTTGGTTTTCTATTGGAAGCTTCTGGATTTACCAATACAAGAAAGTTAGCCGGTGTGTTTTACGGCTATGATGCAACGGTTATAAAAGTATTTTTTGCCGCTGCTTTGACGGCTTTAATCGGCTTATTCATCCTGCACAATATGGGCATTATTGACATTACGCAAACTTTTTATCCTAAAACTTTTTGGATTCCGACATTGATAGGCGGTGCCATTATGGGATTAGGATTTGTTATAGGTGGTTTTTGCCCGGGAACCAGTTTATCAGCAGCTGCTACCGGAAAAGTTGATGCTATGGCATTTATTACAGGTGTTTTGCTCGGTATTTTCGGGTTTATTTTTACCTATGATACTGTTTGGGAAGCATTGCGAAAATCCGGAAAAATGGGAAAAGTAAATATTGCCCAATGGATAGGTATGAAAGAAGGGCTATTTATCTTTTTGTTTACCGTTTTGGCTATTTTGACCTTTGTGGTTTTTCAAAAATGGCAAGACAGTTGGAAAAGAAAAATGGATGACAGCGATATTGACGATTTAGGCATTTAGTTGGAAGTGGAAAGTGCCTAGTGCCAAGTGGAAAGTGGAAAGCGGCAAAGTGCGAAGTGGAAAGCGGCAAAGTGCGAATGAATTGGAAATAATAAAACTTTGTGAAACTCTGTGGTGAAAAAATTTGAAATTTAACATCTGAAATTAAATGTGAGATTTCTTATTACGTTCGAAATGACAATAAAATCAAATAACCCCCGACCCCGACGTTGTATCGGGGGGGGCAAGCAGATAACCAAATAACCAGTATAACCAAATCACCATATAACCACATCATCAAATATTATAAAAATGAAAAGAAGAGAAGTTTTAATAATGGTTTTGCTATTAGTTGGAAGTATCATTACGATGTTTCTACCCAATACAAAAGCACACAAACATATTATCGGGGCAAAACAACTGCTTTATGAAGTGAATTCGCAAGGCAGATATATCACTACGGATGAAGTAGCTAAAATGATTATGGAAAAAGACCCGAGTTTGTTATTAATCGACATTAGAAGTCCCAAGGAATACAAAAAATTCACCCTTGAAGGTGCGATGAATATTCCTTTTGATAAAATTATGGACGACGCAAATAAAGACTATTTTGACCAAGACGTTTATACAACGGTATTGTTTTCAAATGGTAGCAGTTTAGCCGATCAAGCTTGGTTGCGTTTACGTAGTTATGACTATAAAGGCAACAAGGTAATGAAAGGCGGATTAAACCAATGGTACAAAACCATCATCAATCCGCAAAAACCGGCAGACGATGCCTTAACTGCACAAGCGGAAAAAGCATATTTGTTTAGAAAAGGGGCACAAGTATATTTTACCGGTGCTACGCCTGTGAGCAGTTCGGCAAGTTCATCCAAACCGAAACCGTCCGGTAAGCCCATTGTAAAACGTAAGAAAAAAGAAGTAAGTGGCGGATGTGGATAGACGCGAGTTGATACTTCGACAAGCTCAGTAACCAAAGTTGAAAGTTAATAGTACGAAGTGCCAAGTGGAAAGTTGAAAGTGCGCCTAACAGTGTGGAAAAAGTGCGTGTAGAGACGAAGTGCATTTTGTCACATTTGACACACGATTGTGCGTCTGACGTAAAAAGAGCGAATGAATCAAAAAATTGAAAATGGATAATTGAAATTAA
>WFZY01000024.1 GCA_015489265.1 Flavobacteriaceae bacterium
ACTTTACTGGGTGTGGAATTGTTGTCAGTCTTTATTTCATTATTTGCAATTAAATGGTCGGTGGTATAAAGCAGTGCCGCTACGGTATGTTTACATATTTCACCCCAAGTAAACGGACAAGAGCAAGAAGATTCAATATGTCCGGATCTGGGAATGGACAATTTTACGGTGTAGAGTTTAGTCCCTTGAACTTTAAAATAATGCACTTTTTTGTTATAATCATAATGAGAATACGTTACCGCACCGTTTTTATATAAAGCTTTTCCGCGTTGTTTGATTTTATTGGGGGCATAAAAATCGATGTATTTTTTAATTTTCTGTCTCATCTAACAAAATTATTAAGGGGTCAAATATAAATATTTCAGTTGTAATTATAACTTATGGTCAGCCTAAAAAGGTACTCATAATATATAGAATTTGATCCATTTTCATATTTTCACATTGCTTTATCATTAAAAATTGTAATAATTTAATCTTTTTTATACTTTTGCAAACGATGAAGTATACTATCCAACAAATAGCAAATTTTTTACAAGGTACCGTTGATGGAGATGCCGGCACAGAGATTAACAATTTAGCCAAAATTGAAGAAGCCCAACCGGGGGACATCAGTTTTTTGGCTAATCCGGTATATACACCGCACATTTATACCACTAATGCCTCAGCGGTTATTGTTCGCAAAGATTTCAATCCTGAAAAAACATTACACACTAATCTGATTCGCGTTGATGACCCGTATGAAGCATTTTCAAAACTGCTGGAATTTTACAACAAAAATCACGATAAAACCGGTATTGAATCACCTAGTAACATCAGTGACTCTGCCCAAATTGGCAAAGATGTTTATATCGGTGCCTATACTTATATTGGTAAGAATGTCAAAATAGGCAATCATGTCAAAATTTTTCCCGGTACATTTATTGGTGATGATGTAAGTATTGGTGACAACTCATTAATTTTTGCCAATGTCAGTATTTACCACGATACACAAATCGGGAATAATGTGACCATTCACAGTGGTACCGTCATTGGTGCTGACGGCTTCGGATTCGTGCCAAACAATGGTAAAGATTTTAAAAAGGTACCCCAAATAGGCCATGTTATTATCGAAGATTTTGTTGAAATCGGATCAAACAGTTCTATAGACCGGGCAACTATGGGAGCTACAATTATCAGACGCGGAGTTAAATTAGACAATTTTATTCAAGTAGCCCATAATGTCGAAATAGGAGAAAACACCGTTATTGCCGCTTTGACCGGTATATCCGGCTCTACCAAAATAGGCAAAAACTGTATGATCGGTGGTCAAGTCGGTATTGCCGGACACTTAAAAATCGGTAATAATGTCAAAATTGGGGCACAATCCGGTATTTCCCATCATCTTAAGGATGGAGAGATTGTCGTTGGAACGCCTGCATTACCCATTAGAAATTTTAAAAAATCAACTATACTTTTCAAAAATTTGGAAGATCTTTACAACCGTATTCAAAAACTTGAAAAAGAGTTAAAACAACTGAAATAAACCAATCATGATAAAACAAAAAACACTTCAAAAACCTGTATCAATAGAAGGTGTGGGCTTGCATACCGGAGAAAAAGTTAAAATGACTTTAAAACCGGCACCTGCAAATTACGGCTTTAAATTTGTCAGAGTTGATTTGGAAGGTAAACCCGAAATTGAAGCCAGTGCCCAATTTGTTAATAAAACCGAACGTGGTACCGTACTCGAAAAAAACGGTGTACAAGTACATACAACCGAACATGTATTGGCTGCTTTAACCGGAATGGATATCGACAATTGCATCATTGAGCTTGATGCTTCAGAACCCCCTATCAAAGACGGTTCTTCTAAATTTTTTGTCGAAATGATTGAACAAGCCGGTATTGAAGAGCAAGATGCAGAACGTGAAGAATTTGTCATCAAAAAAGTCATTTCGTATGTTGACCCCGAAACCGGAAGCGAGCTATTGATTATGCCGGCTGACCATTATGAAGTGACTGCTATGGTTGATTTCGGCACCAAAGTGCTCGGTACGCAAAATGCTTATTTAAAAAACATTAAAGATTTTAAAACGGAAATTGCACCGGCACGCACTTTTAGTTTTCTGCACGAATTGGAAATGTTGCTTAAAAACGGCTTAATCAAAGGCGGTGACTTAAGTAACGCCATTATTTTTGTTGACAAAGAAATTTCCAATGAAACCAAAGAATTACTTAAAGATTATTTTAAAAAAGACGATTTTGAAGTCAAGCCAAACGGCATTTTAAATAACGTAGACTTGCAATGGCCCAATGAAGCCGCCCGTCATAAGTTATTAGATGTTGTCGGCGATTTGGCTTTAGTTGGGACGAAACTTAAAGGTAAAATTATTGCTAACAAGCCCGGACATAAAGTCAATACGGCTTTTGCCAAAAAACTGCAAAAAATCATCAAAAACGAAAAACGCCATAAAGTTCCTGAAATCGATCTCAATAAACCACCATTGATGAATATTGAGAAAATCATGCAACTATTGCCGCACCGTCCACCGTTTTTAATGATTGACCGCATCTTGGAATTATCCGATACGCACGTTATTGGGATGAAAAATGTAACGATGAATGAAGCTTTTTTCGTAGGACATTTCCCCGGCGCACCTGTAATGCCCGGCGTTTTACAAGTAGAAGCTATGGCACAAACCGGTGGTATTTTGGTATTGAGTTCCGTCCCCGACCCCGAAAATTATTTGACTTATTTTATGAAAATGGATAAAGTCAAGTTTAAACGAAAAGTCAAACCGGGCGACACCTTAATTTTTAAAGCCGACTTAATTTCACCTATCCGACGTGGCATCTGTCATATGCAAGCTTATGCCTACGCCAACGGGCAACTTGTAGCAGAAGCTGAATTAATGGCACAAATAGTAAAAAAATAAAATACATAAGAATGAATCAACCCTTAGCATACATCCATCCGGAAGCCAAAAT
>WFZY01000025.1 GCA_015489265.1 Flavobacteriaceae bacterium
AAAACAACTGCAATCGGGATATGATTATTATTTCAGTATCGGTTTGAGTTATTCATTCGGTTCTATTTATAATAGCATTGTCAATCCACGCTTTGATAACACTAGCGGGCAAGGACAAACTTGTTATTGTTTTTAAAGCCAATTTTTATTAACCCGCATGAAAATTCTATGAATTTTTCGGGTTAAGACTCAAGATACCTAATATAGATAAAAAAAAAGAGTACGTTTATGGCGTACTCTTTTTTTGTTAAATCTAAAAATCATTATTTTTTCAACAAATCTCTGATTTCAGTCAATAATACTTCTTCATTAGATGGTTTGGGTGGTTCAGCAGGTGCTTCTTCCTCTTTCTTTTTCATTTTATTGTATATTTTTACAATCAAGAACATTACCAATCCGACAATCAATAAATTGATAATAGTATCAATCCATTGACCATACATAATAGCATTTTCAGGACGTGTAACTTTACCGGCAGCATCAACAACAGCTTCGTCCATTACGATTTTCCAATCTTTAAAACTAACACCGCCCGTAAAATGACTGACAAACGGCATTACAATCATACTAACAAAGCCCTTAACGACCAAACCAATGGCACCCGCCATAATAACTGCAACGGCAAATTCGATGACATTGCCGCCCATAATAAATTTTTTGAATTCTTTTAACATAATTATAGTTTTTTGTGTTAATTATTTGCAAATATATGATTTTTTTTAAACAAATCATTTTATAATCTTTATAAACATTTTTTTTTAATGTTCCCTAAAAAAACTGAAGATATTTTTTTAAATCTTTAAAAAATAGTATATCTTTGCCGTTCAGAATTTAAAATAATAACAGGGGTCGGGAACCCCACAAAATCAAACAGTTATGCCTGTAAAAATCAGATTACAAAGACACGGAAAGAAAGGAAAACCTTTTTATTGGATTGTTGCCGCTGACTCTCGTGCCAAAAGAGATGGTAAATTTTTAGAAAAACTCGGCACTTACAACCCGACTGTTGTACCTGCTGAAATCATTTTAGACATTGACCGTGCAGTCAAATGGTTATTTAACGGTGCGCAACCGACCAATACAGCACGTGCTATCTTGAAGTACAAAGGTGCGTTGCTCAAAAAACACTTATTGGTTGGTGTTAAAAAAGGAGCTTTCAGTGAAGAAGAAGCCGAAAAAAAATTTCAAGCTTGGTTAGTTGAAAAAGAAGCGAAGATACAAGCTCACCAAGATGAAGTTGATGCAGAAAGAGCTAAAGAAAAAGCTGACCGACTGGAAAAAGAAAAAGCTGTTAATCAAGCCAGATTAGAAGCACAAAAAGCTGCCAATGCTGAAATTATTGCCGAAGCTGAAAAAAATGAAGCTGCCGCTGCCGGTAATGAACCGGTTGATGCCGTTGAAGAAGCTTTAAAATCGGAACAAACCATTGAAGAAGCTGCCGGTACGGCAACAACTGAAGACAAAACAGAAGAATAAGCCGTTTTTCATACAATGAAAAAAGAAGACGCTTATTATTTAGGGAAAATCGTAAAAAAATATGGTATAAAAGGAGAACTTTTAGCCAAAATAGATACCGATGAACCCGAAACTTATGAAGGAATGGAATCCGTTTTTCTTGAAATTAAAGGAAAACTGATTCCATTTTTTTTAAATCAATCCTCTCTACACAAAGCTACGACACTTCGGCTTGATTTTGAAGATATTAACAATATTGAAGATGCCGATAAACTCATAGGCAAATCCATTTATTTACCCTTAAAAAATTTGCCGGAGCTAACCGGTAATAAGTTTTATTTTCACGAAGTAGTCGGTTACAATGCTATAGATAAAGAATTAGGTCACATAGGAATAATACAAGCTATAAACGACCAAGCGCCTCAAGCATTTTTTGTTATTAAAGACCGACAAGACAACGAAATTCTCATTCCGGTTTCTGACCGGTTTATCATCAAAGTTGATAGAGAAAATAAGTCTATTATATTTGATACTCCGGATGGTTTGGTGGACATCTATCGAAAGTAATGTCAGATAAAAAAGACATTTTCAGATTTAAACAATTTGCCGTTGCTCAAGAGCAAACCGCCATGAAAGTTGGAACTGATGGTGTTTTGTTAGGCGCTTGGGCAGATATAAAAACAGCTGAAAATATACTCGATATAGCTACCGGTACCGGACTTATTGCCCTCATGTGTGCCCAAAGACAGCCCCTAGCAAATATTGATGCCATAGAAATAGAACCCACCGCTGCCCGTCAAGCCACCGAAAATTTTAAAAATTCCAGTTGGTCTGAACGATTACACCTCATTCAAATCGACTTCAACCTATTTGTCACTAAAAAAAAATATGATGTCATCATTAGCAACCCTCCTTATTTTGATGAAAAAACACTGAACCCTGACAAACAAAGAAATTTAGCACGTCACAATCAACAATTACCATTAAGTACACTCATCAGTAGAGCTAAAAAAATATTGAAACCGGACGGAAATATCCAATTAATTTTACCGGCGGATAAGTTAAATGACTTAAAACAAATATGCCACCGGGAACAACTTAACTTGAATAAAATCTGTTATGTCAGAGGACATGCAACTGCCAAAGTTAAAAGGATATTGGTAAAAATTTCCGGAATTGCGACACCCTTAAAAGAAAATCATTTGATTATAGAACATGCCAGACATCACTATACCGAGGATTATATCCGGTTAACCCGTGATTTTTATTTGAAAATGTAATTATGAGCTGAAAATAAAAATAAGTCAATCCTAAGACTTTCATATTCAAAGATTAATATGATATAAAAACATTTAAAATGTAAACTTGCGATTCTTTTATGTTTAATAACATAAATAATTAGTATAAAAATTCTTACATTTGTTTAATTTCATAAAAACAAATCCATGAAACGAATATTATTTATCAGCTTTATTTTTTTTAACTACTTTTTCCATCTGAATGCCTGCACAACAGCTGTTATATCAGGCAAATATACCGCAGATGGCAGACCTTTATTATGGAAAAATCGTGATACTTGGGCAGTGCAAAATTCATTGCGTTATTTTAATGATGGTAAATACGCTTATATAGGTTTGGTTAATTCCAAAGATTTAGAAGGCAAAAGTGTCTGGATTGGAGTTAATTCAGAAGGCTTTGCCATAATGAATTCTGCCTCATATAATTTGAATTTAGACAACAACGGTAAGTTAACCGGATTAGAAGGCAGAATTATCAAACAAGCTTTAGCCACTTGCAAAACTTTGGCAGACTTTGAAGCTTTACTCGATAGTTTGCCACATCCTACAGGTTTGGAAGCTAACTTTGGTGTGATAGATACGCAAGGAGGAGCAGCAGATTATGAAATCAATAATTACAAATACACCAAATTTGATGCAAATGATCCGACTGTTGCACCATTTGGATATATCATTCGCACCAATTATTCACATACCGGACCTTACGGATTTGAAAGCAGTGGTTACATCCGTTACAATTCGACCAACGATTTATTTTACCAAGCCGTTTCTACCTATGAAGGTATATCTGCACAATATGTACAACAAAATGTAGCTAAAAACATGTGGCATGCTTTAATTAAAGAAAATCCACTTGAAGAGTACTACAATTTACCTCCTGGCACTACTAAATATATCCATTTTAGAGATTTCATACCACGTTCCGGAACCTCATCATCAGTCGTTGTGCAAGGGGTAAAAAAAGGTGAAAATCCTGATTTGGCAACCATGTGGTCAAATGTCGGCTTTCCAATGGCATCAATAGTCGTACCGGCTTGGGTAAGTAAAATACAGTTACCCAAAGTTGTCTTGTACGACAAAAAAATAAAAGATTCCCCTATCTGTCATGCAGCCTTACATCTCAAAAAATATAAAATCATGAATATTCGTTGGGGTAAAGTAGATCATCAATATGTCAATATCAATGCACTGGTTAATAACAAAGGAACCGGTATTGTACAACTCACCAAAAAATACGAAAATTCTATTTATCGTAAAACTAATGATATGCTTGCCGGCTGGTATAAAAATGGCAAAAGAGATCCAAAACAGATGAAAGCTTTTTATAGTTGGATTGATGAATATATCAAAGAGGCTTACCTCAAAGAATTTAACTTAAAATTATAACCCGATGAAATATTTATCATACATATCATTATTAATTTTACTTTCTTTTTCGGCTTGTAACAATCCGGCTCAAAAAGAAAAGTTACAAGCTCAAAAAAAAACCGAAAAAACAACTAAAGAAACACCTAAAATCAAAGTAGGAGTTTTTAATGGCAATGGTGCAGGTGCCGTTAGTGTGATTGAAACTATTGAAGCGCTAAAAATTGATACGGATATAACCGCCTATCCCATTAGTCCGGCAGATATTATCACAGGTAAATTGACTGAAACTGATGCCATTATTTTCCCCGGTGGTAGCGGTAGCAAACAATTGAACAGTTTGGGTA
>WFZY01000026.1 GCA_015489265.1 Flavobacteriaceae bacterium
ATTTACATTAGTAGTATTATTAGGTTTTTCATCCGGTCTTTTTGCACAAAATAAAAAAGAACGTGAAACAATTTTAAAGGAAACCAATCGTCAATATCTGCAGAAATTAAGTCGTCTTTGGACTGATAGAAATGAAACAGCTAAGAAAGAAGCTGTAAAAAAGGCTAAAAAGTTGGGTTGGCCTCTCAAAGGAAGCGAAAACGGGCGTGCGTTTGAATTGATAAGATTAACACCGGATGGTAAGCCGGTTTATTATCAAACGGATAATTTTTACGCAGCCAAAACTATTAATACTGACAAGTTATACAATGGAGGTGGTTTGGGATTAAATATTCAAGGTCAGAATATGATTGTCGGTGTTTGGGATGGTGGCCCTGTCAGAGGAACACATAATTTTTTGAACGGACGGGTTATTCAAAAAGACGGGGTTACTTTTACAGGACCTGATGATTTAAACCGGCATGCTACTCACGTTACCGGTACAATGATTGCTGGAAATACCACCCGGTATAGAGGTATGGCATTTGAAGCAACTGCTTGGGCGCACGATTGGAACAACGATGATGCAGAGATGGCTGCAAGAGCATCAGAAGGGCTTCTTGTTTCTAATCATTCCTATGGTATGCGTGCATTTGATTTAATGGGAAACCGTTTGATAGATATTTATTGGTTTGGAAAATATTCAACCGATGCACGCAATTGGGATGACATAATGTATAACGCTCCTTATTATTTAATTGTAGATGCGGCAGGTAATGACAGAAGTTATTCTGTATATGGACCCAATAAAGGTGGTTACGATATGTTAACCGGAAATTCAACTAATAAAAATGGTATTACGGTTGCCGCTGTAAGACGTGTTTCTTCATATACAGGACCTAATAGTGTGATAATGAGTAGTTTTAGTAATTGGGGACCTACTGATGACGGAAGAATTAAACCTGAAATCAGTGCACAAGGAGTCAATGTCGGGTCTTGTGTATCGGATTCCGATATAGCTGTTTCTACTTACAGTGGAACTTCAATGGCAGCACCTTCCATAACGGGTAGTTTGATTTTGTTGCAACAATTGTATAATGAAACATATGGCAATTATATGCGTTCGGCAACCTTAAAAGGAGTGGCATTGCATACGGCTCGTGAAGCAGGGACACATCCCGGACCGGATTATGCTTTCGGTTGGGGATTGATGGATACTGCCGCAGCAGCAGAAGCAATTGTCAATAACGGTTTAACATCTTTGATAAAACAAATAACCTTACATCAAGGTGAAACTTATACATTTACGGTTAATGTTCCCAGGAATTCACCGCAAACTTTAAGAGCCAGTATTTGCTGGACTGATCCTGCCGGAGAAGTAATTACCGGTACACCGGCAGATTTACTAGATAATCCGACACCAGCATTGGTTAATGATTTGGATATAAGAGTGACTGATGAAAACGGAACGGTATATTATCCCTGGAAACTTGATCCGGCTCATCCAAGTAATGCAGCGGTTACTGGTGATAATTTGGTCGATAATTTTGAAAAAGTCCGGGTTCTTAATGCTGCTGGGATTTATACTATTAGTGTTTCGCATAAAGGTATTTTGAAGTACAATAAACAAGATGTCTCTATAGTGGTAACCGGAATTTCCAATCCTTTTGCTATTAATTCCATAAATGGTGACAACCGTGATATTTGTGCAGATACAAATACATCGACGAATTTTGATTTACGTTACACCCAGTCAAGTAGCATTACCGGTTCCACAACATTTTCATTAAACGGGTTACCTGCCGGAGCTACGGCAACTTTCACACCGTCATCTTTATCGGCTGACGGCACTTTTTCGTTGCAAATAGACGGATTGGATAATGTAGATGCCGGAATGTATAATTTGGAGGTTGTTGGAACAAACGGTAATACTCAAATCATTAAAGAATTACAATTACATGTCTTAAAAGACACTTTTGCACCTCAAAATTTATTGGCACCAGACGACGGAGCGCTTGATATGAAAAAACCTTTTAATTTGGAATGGGAAGAGCATCCTAATGCACAAAGATACCAATTGCAAATTGCTGTAAATTCCGATTTTTCAAATGTTATTATTGATAAAATTGTGAATAATACATCTTATTTAATTACGGAAGGTACTTATGGTATTTCAGATGACGGTTCTACATATTATTGGCGTGTCAAACCTATTAATGACTGTGCAGAAGGTAATTTTTCAACGCCGAGAAGTTTTGCAACATTACAAATTATTTGTACACAAAATTTTAATACAAATCAAATTACTATTCCAGCAACGGCTAATACAACTCCGGTAGAGTCTACTATTAACTTTGCTCAAAGCATCACTGTCAGTAAAACAAAAGTATATGTTTCTATTTCACATACTAATATTTCCGATTTGGAAATCAAATTGATCAGTCCGCAAGGCACTGATGTTATTTTGAATCAATCGGGAACTTGTCAAGGAAATTATCAGGATATTCAGGTGATATACGATGATGATTCTGATAATAATTTGGAATGTCATGATACTTCGCCGGCTATCAGAGATGATGTTAAACCTTTCGAATCTTTGTCCAATTTTAACTGGGAGGATGCACAAGGTGATTGGACATTGAGTATCTCGGATCCGGTAAATGGTAATGGTGGTTCGCTCAATTTGTGGGCTTTGGAAATTTGTGAGGAAAATTGGATTACATCAGTTGAAAATCAAGATTTTGAATTGTTTAAAGTATGGCCTAATCCGTCTAATGGACAAATCAATGTCCAATTAAGTGCCGGTAAACTTATAGATTTGCGTTTGATTGATATGTCAGGACGTGAAGTATTTCATCATACTTATAACAATGCAGGCAATACTTTTACCCGCAGTGTAGTTTTTGGACACTTACAAAAAGGTGTCTATTTGTTGCAAGCTAACAGCGATAATAAATCGGGGACAAAACGTATTGTAATTAAATAATCAAGTAATTTTTATTTTATGTTAATAGAGCGGTAACAATTTAGTTATCGCTCTTTTTTAATATGGCATAAACAGGAAAATGATCGCTATATCCACCTTGATATTCCGGTCCTTTGTAAGTTCGAAAAGGTTGATTGATATTTTTGCCTTGCCATACTTTTAAAAAATCCGGTTGATATATTTTAAATCCTTCCAAATGAAAACCTGTACTGTAATAAAAGTTTCGACTAAACATAATTTGGTCAAACAAATACCATTTACCTTTGTGTATCAGACTGCCTTTGTTCTGTTTGTATAAGTGTGCTGCCGGGTGTAATAAATCCCTGCGTTTAACAATTTCCATAATATGTTTGTCATCGGGATTTGTGTTAAAATCCCCCATAATGACAAATTTTGCATCGGGTTGTTCATAGTAAATATAATCAATCAAGTCTGACAATTTTTCTGCGGCTTCATAACGTTTAAAATCCGATTCCATAACACCTTCACGGCGACTTGGCCAATGATTGATAAATACATGCCAAATTTCATCAAACAATTTTATTTTGACATATAAAATATCACGTGTATTATAAGTTTTACCTTCATCATTGTAAAGAATAACTGGATAGGCTACATTTTCCAATATTTTTACAAAATCTTTCCTGTATAAAAGTGCTACATCGATACCACGCTTGTCTTTTGATTCGAAGTGAATAAATTCGTATTTAAAAGGCTTTAAATGTTTTTGTTTGATAATATTTTTTAAGACGCGTTTGTTTTCTACTTCGGCCAATCCGGTGAAAACAGGTGGCATATTTGTTTCTTCCCAACCTATATGTTTAATAGTATAAGCTATTTTTTTGGATTTCCGGTTAAAACGTTTTTTTATCCAGTGCATAATACCTTGCGGTGTAAATGCATCGTCGTCCGTATATGGGTCGTTATACGTATCAAAAAAATTTTCGAGATTGTAAAAAGCAATACTTATTTTTTGAGTCATTGTAGTATTAAGATAAGCGAATAT